>JAEEKV010000271.1 GCA_016282595.1 Lachnospiraceae bacterium | reverse complement strand
TCCGTCATCTGTCTCGATCATCATGGGAAGCAGCTTTTCCTTCCCGTAGTAATCACGGATCTTTACGTAGGATTCCAGGGTTCCGATCATCAGATAGGACGCTGTTTCCGTATTCACCGATGCATCATCCACGGTAAAATAATTCCAGATGCCATGCATGGTGTCATAACTGCGTCTTTCGATGACCTTACCGCTCTCTTCCAGCTTTTGCAGCTTTTCATCGGTAACGAAATGATATTCCTTACCCTCCGTCTCTCCGCTTCGGATGGGCCTTGTGGTGTACATCACCACGGTTTTCAGGCCAAGCTCTTCATCCGCCAAAAGCTTCTTGAACAGCGTATCCTTCCCCGATGAACTTTTTCCCATGATATAAAAAATCTTGCCCATAACGTTCCTTTGATACATCTGATTACATACATAGTCAGTATATCAAATTCCTGCGGTTGTTGCAAATCCGGTTACGGTTTCTTCAGCACCCGGATCCTCTTTGGATCTACATTCAGATGCATACCCGCTGCGGATTCCTTTTCAATTCTTCTGATGGCCTCTTTTGTGATCTGCTCACCGGGGACCAGAATGGGAATGCCGGGAGGATAACGATAGACAAATTCTCCTGCGATCCTTCCTTCTGTCTTTTCTAAAGAAACCTCCTCCCAGTCTGCATCCAGAGCGTCACGAACCGTCATGATCGCAATCTCTTCTGCAATCTCTTCTGTAATCTTTCCTGCTTCTGCTCCCTGATCTTCTGCGGATCCTTTGGGCTTTTTCTCCAAAAAAAGCTGTCCGTCAATTTTCTTCAGAGCCTTATAAAGTCTTTCAAACCCCTTTTGGGTATCCATGATGCTGGTCATAGCCAGAACATAGGAAGGTGCCGTCATCTCCGTATCCAGATGATAGGTCCTAAGCAGATCCTCTGCCAGCTTTCTGCCTCCGTAGGGCTTTCCATCCTTACAAACTCCGGGGGCTACACAGATCACCAGCTTGGCAGGATCAAATTCTGCCTGAAAGCTTCTTCTTGCCTGCCGGGGAGATAATACCCGGATATAGTAAAGCTCTGCGCATCCTCTGTAGAATTCTCCCAGGGCGGAAAAGTAAGCGTCCGCTAACTTTTTTCCCTCCTGCTCCAGCAGCGTCATGCAATGACTGACGGATGCCATTAGGATATAGGAAGGACTGGAGCTTTGAAACATCCGAAGGCTCCGGGCCACTCTGTCTGCATCCACCCTGTCAGAGCATATGTGGAGTACCGCAGTCTGGGTCAGGGTCGGAAGGGTTTTATGAAGGCTTTGGATCACCAGATCCGCACCAAGAGTGGCTGCGCTCCCGGGCAGTTCATCTTTTGCATAAGGTGCCAAATAAGAAAGGTGGGCTCCATGGGCCTCATCCACAATAAGGATCCCCCCATTTTCGTGTACCACATCTGCAATGGCTTTGATATCGGAGAGGATCCCCTCATAGCTTGGAGAGGTGATGCATACCACTTTAGCGCCGCTTTTTTCCAGCATCTTTTTTACCTGGTCCCCCCGAATGGGCCCCGGTATTTCGCAGATCCCGGCTTCCTTATTTTTCTCTAAAGAGTTATCCGGCATCTCGGGATAGAGGTAGAATGGCTTCAGTCCGTTGACATAGACTCCGTGATAAGCGCTTTTGTGGGCGTTTCTTGCAAGGACAATGGGATCACCGAACCCGGTCTGGGAGCAGATTGCTGCCATCACCCCTGCAGAGCTTCCTCCCACTAAAAGAAAGCTTTTTTTCACTCCGGCCAGCTTTGCCAGTCTTTTTTGCTCTTCTTCGATGAGACCCCTTGCATCATGCAGATTGTCAAAATCTTCAATCTCCGTAATGTCTATCTTTGCAATACGGTCGAAAAAACCTGCCTCATCCGGCAGGTTTCTCTTATGACCCGGCATGTGGAAGGGATACCGATCCGACCCTGCCAGTTGTTTTAAAGCTTCGTACAGATCACTCATAGTTCATCCTTTGTGTTTTTTGTTTCCGACAATCCTCAAGGTTTCCAATGTGGAACAGTACTTGTCTGCCATGGTAACGATCCAGGCCTCCTTACAGGCAGGGGGGATCACCGTCAAAGGCCACATATGCTTTCTGATGATCTCTCTTTGCCGATCCGTCAGATCAAAATCTTTTTCCGCATTTTCCAGGGCCTGTCCCGGATGGGTAAAGCCGTGCATTTCATAGAAATGGATGATCTCATGAAGTCCCACTTTTTTTCCATGCCAGTCGTATCCGAAATAATCATGCAAAAGAGCTCCTCTGATCAAATCTCTTTCTGATACCTTGATCCCGAGTCTCTTACTCATTCTCAGTGCCGTTTCCGTTACCCGGATGCTGTGCTGCATTACGGAAATGGTTCCGTGCTGGATATGTTCTCTGGATTTTTGAAAATTCTCAGAACGGAGAATGTCATCTCCGTGCTCTTTGATCAAAGCGCGGATCCTCTTTTTCTCCATCTGCTTTTTATCAGGCCTTAACAAAGCTGCCTCCTTCAACCGATACTCGAAAAAAAGCACCTTTCCCGCTTTCGGAAAAGGTGCTCCTTTACGGTGTTTTATTTTGCTTTTTCAATGACTTCTTTCAGCTTCTTGTCATAGCCGACTGTCTTTTCCTGGGGATCACCGATCTTGATCTTGTCGCCGTCAAAGCTGATCTCATACATGTAAGCTTTGGCATTCTCAAAATCACCATTCTCGATGAGGAACAATACCAGGGTATCTGTCAGGGTATCATTCATGCTCAGGGTGTAGTTCTCAATGTAGGTATCGGAGAACATATCATTTTCCACCTTGGACTGAGACTCTACCAGGTTACCGGACATTGCGAAGTATCTCCACTCCAGACCCTTGGTGGTGTCAGCCTTTAAGGTAACCTCCAGGCGCTTTCCATCCTCGCTTGCCACTACCTTTCTGGAGGTAACAGCTTCCTTAAAGGAACAGCCTGCCAGCATGACAACGCTCATTACCATAACCATCAAAATAGAAACGATTCTGCATTTTTTCATCTTTACCACTCCTCTTTTTTCAACATTCATTACGCCAAGGTATGCGTAATCTACTAATAATATATGCAATTTACGGGGATTTTTCAAGTATCTGGGCGTTTATTTCATAAAACTATAAGATTTTATAGATAAAAAAAGAACATCTCTAACTTGAGATGTTCTTCGTGCCCAGAACCGGAATCGAACCAGTGACACGAGGATTTTCAGTCCTCTGCTCTACCAACTGAGCTATCTGGGCGAAAAAATTGGTAAGCGCAGGTCAGTGCGTAGGCTGACGTGAATGCTCATTGGGTGCTTGCACACATAAGAGCATTTACGGCTGGCTACAAGATGATTTGCATTTGCAAATCATCGTACATCCGACAAGCTCTGCTTGGAGGATGGTACTGACCGCCATGGGCGCTTTTGCGGTACTGACCGCATTCTTGCTTGAAGGATAGGCATTCAAGCGAGTAGCGGGGGCAAGATTTGAACTTGCGACCTCCGGGTTATGAGCCCGGCGAGCTTCCAGACTGCTCCAC
>JAEEKV010000029.1 GCA_016282595.1 Lachnospiraceae bacterium | reverse complement strand
CGCTTCACATACAGCTTTCATTTTACCCTATTTTATCCCAAAGGGCAAGTGTATTCGCTATGAGTCGGTACTGCACGTAAATGTAGTAAGGAAGGCGTCTTGCCGAAAACCGGATCCGTTTTTTCCGGCCTTCTTCGGAAAGACCCAGACGGATCCCCTTCCAAAGTCCTTTGATATAGGTTCCGCCGAAGCCCTTTTTGATGAAAAACAGGGTCTTGATAAGAAAGCCCGCCAACAAAAAGGGAAGATTGAGAAGCAGCTGCAAGGGCGGCATGTTCTTCAGGATCAGATACACATTGTTCCTGGAAGAAAGATCCACCTTAAAGGCGTTATACCGGCTTCCGGAGGAAGCGGAACCTGCATGATAAACGATGGCCTTGGGGCAATAGCGGTTTCTGTACCCATACAGCTGTGCCCGGTATCCCACATCGATATCCTCCAGATAGGCAAAGTGCAGCTCGTCAAACAACCCCAGCTTTTGCAGCACGGATCTTTTATAGATGGCTGCGCCGCCGCAGGCTGCAAACACCTCCCTGGGCCTTGTATATCGCTCACTGCTCTGTCCCTTGCCGATGCCAAGGGCCCAGCCCAAAAGGCAGTACAGATCTCCGCAATCATCGATGATCTCAGGCTCCTTCATGGAAAGCATCTTGGCGGAAACAGAAAAATAACGTTTGCTTTTTTGAATTTCCTTTTCCAGCTGCGCCACAAACTCCGGCTCCGGAATGGTATCATTATTTAAAAGCAGCACAAACTCCGTTTTGGCCCGTTTGATCCCTTCATTTACCGCTCTGGCAAAGCCCCCGTTTTCCGAAAGCTCCACCAGCTCCACCTTGGGAAACTGCTCCCGCACCATGCGACAGCTCTCGTCCGTGGAAGCATCATCCACCACCATGGTATGAAAAGTAGTTCCCGCTGAACGCTTTAAGAAGGTCAGGCAGTCCTGCAGGTACTTTTTCCCATTATAATTCGGTATGATAACTGTTGTTTTTATATTATCGGACAACCTCTCACCCCTTCTCCCTGAAAAACAGATCCGGCAGATATACCAGTCTTCCTTCGGTTTGCCCGGCGTTTTGATCGCTGGTTCTGACGGAGGAACGCTTCCTTCTTCTGGTCACCTCTCTGGGTGCACTATCCACATCCAACGGCATGGCCGCCCGGTGCAGATATCCGCTGAAACGGAAATTCATACCGTCAAAAAGCCGGACGCCGTCCATAACAGGTCCCTTAACCACCATGCCGCGCTTGACACTCCTGCCGCAAACGGCATCAATATCCTTTCTGACCGTCATAATATCCGGATGGTAATCCGCATGGTAAAAGCCCAGATGCCTGCTATGGCTGATGGTGGCATCCCAGTCCATCTGCCGAAAAAAATCCTCCACCGCCCGTTTTCCCGCTTCATAGGCGTAGCGCTTGCTTTCCGGATTGTCCGAGGTAGATTTCTCATGGGCCCTCCAGTGATAGAGGATCATAGGGGCATGACCGATATGGCGCTTGAGATACTCCACCGGGAACCAGCCGTACTCATGGGTGGTTTTGCGCTTTTCCACCCGTTCCCACTCGATCCCCAGCAGGATCCGCAAAAACAGATCGTAGTCCTGGGCGCCGTCATACTCCTTCCGCAAAAGGGCTTTTCCGAAAAGCTCCGAACGGATCACAGTAAAATGACAAATGTAATTATTCGAGAGCAGAAGGTCCAGGTTAAAGGCCGGTTTGATATTGGGCTCAAAGCACCGGGTGAGCTCTCCGTTAACCTTGTCCTCATCGGTATAGACCATATCGTAATTGCCCTGCCGGATGAGGCGTACTACTTCAAACAACGCCTCCGGTGCCAGCAGATCGTCATGATCCAGAAGGCCCACATAGTTTCCCTCTGCCCATTTGAAGGCTTCGTTGGTATTCTGTGAGATGCCCTCATTCAGATCCAGATGATGATAGCTGATGCGGGGATCCTTGTAGGACTTTGCTACCTGCCGCAGCCTGTCATCTCCGGAGGAATCCGCGATCACCAGCTGCCAGTTAGGATAGGTCTGTCCCAGAACGCTCTCTATCATCTGGCAAAAGTATTCCTTTTTGGTCTCATAGGCCGGAACCAGGATGGAGATCATGATCTTCTCTTTTTCCCGAATACCAGCCAGTTCTTCTTCTGTTAGGGTTTTGATCTCCCCAAACAGAGATTTCGGCCGGATCTCATGATCGTAGCCCAGGGTGCGCTTTTGCCAGGCATCCATGCGCTTTTGGTCCTTGCGCTCTGCCACCGCCGTAATGGTGGGGCCGATCCCGTTTCTCTTCATATAAGAAAGTGCTCTTTTCGCCAGGCTCATTCCTTACATCCTTTCCTTATGGTTCCCGACAGTCATTCGCCGGAACAGCAAATAAAATATCACGCAATATCCAAACAGATAAACCGGGTAATAATACATAAACAATCTGGAGGGCGCCGTTAAGAACACCAAAGGCACCTTGATGACGGAGCATAATATAAGGAAGCACTCCGCCCATTTACGTTTTGTCGCCAGATAAATCCATGCTCCCAAAAGAAGTACAAGTGGCGGGATCACACTATAAACCCCATCTGCCCAGGGAAGCTTCTCATTATAGTTATCAAGCCGGCGCTGCTCCAAAAAGCAGATCGTTCCGTTTCGCAGTTTCTCCAGGATGGGACCGGATAGGGGATACTCCCGAAACTGGGTATAATTGGTATTCTCCTCGTCCTGAAACAGCTGAGTGGTATCCATTAACAGGTCGCTGCTTTCCAAAAAGGTGGTCCAGCGCTCTTTTATAAATATCGCAGGATATTTTATAATCAGCTGTCTGTATGCTGCTTTGCAGGCAGCAAAGTCTTCGTCAGTATAGGTTCTCTGAAATCCCGGTTCGCTCCAAAACAGTTGAATCCCGTTCTTCTCTTTGCCGGGCCCGCTGACTACCACTTCGGTGTCGATGACCCTATTCACCTGTTCAAGCAGCTCGGCGTCCCTGGCGTCCCCACCTGCATCTGCAGCCCGTATCAGCTCTGTTAGCGGAAGCACCATGGAGGTGAGTTCATATTGAGAACCGCTTGTTATCTTTTCTCCCGCCTTCTGGGGCACAAACAAAATGGCAAAGGCCACAAAAAATAAAATCAGCTCCCGTTTCAAAGCAGATGCTTTTCGATCTTTGACAATCAAAACCAGCAGTACCGGAAAGAAGATCAGATAATAAATAGCTTCCGCTCTCCAAACCGTTAAAACTGCTGCCATGACACAGATGACAGTTAAAAATTTTGCACTTTTTCCACAAGTAAGAACAGAAGTTGTGGAAAAATCGTCAGACAATTTCTTATCTTCTCCGGTCAACTTTTTTGCATCCTGACTTGCAAAATCCGGGGCATTTCCCTTCATCGCCTTCCGTTTCCTTCTTTTGTACAAAAAATAGGACGATGACAACACTGTCAGCTCCAAAAACGCCCATATACTCACTCTCATAGGATACAGGCCGGAATCCAGTACCGGAAGCATAACAAACGGTATGATTAGTAGCAGGAGGGATTTTGAAGGGAATCCTGCATTTTTATTTCCTACTGACTGTAATTGACCGTCCGGTTTAACGGCTCCTTTTCCGGAATTATCTGGCAATTTTTCTGATGAGTTTTCCACAGTTTTCCACAATGTATTTCGATCCGCCTGTGCATCCTCCAGGGCCAAACAAATGATGTGGGAAACCATCAGGGAGATCACTGCCTGCTGACACAAAATTACCCCTGCCGGAACCGGGATCAGCATCAGAGCATAGATATAAAAAACGCTTGTCAGATAATTCTGCCAGAAGTTGGGATACAGATGAGTTGCAGATGATAAAATTCCGAATTCATCCATCCGCCAGATCCCCGGCCATGTCAATATCAAAAATAACACGTTTAATATAAAATATCCTATGGCGATCCGGCGAAACCGCGCCTTTGCTTTTGTGAAGAACCGAAAGATCCCCTGCCACAAAAAAAGAAGCAATAGGAGATAAATCACCTTCACTCCTATTGTCTCTAAGGATTTCAATGTCTGCAGTCTGTCTGAGAAGTCAAAAACCACGTATTGAAAGATCAAGCGGTCCGTAAAAAAGCCGACCAGATAATGGATCAGCGCACAGATAACAGCCGCTTTGTTTGCTTTTCCTTTCACGTTTTTGATCTGCTTCTCCACCTTTGCGTCCCTTTCCTACTGTGCCAGGAAGACGTTCAGCTCCTCCGGCGTTCCCAAAACATGGACCTTATCCGCATCTACAATGGAGATCCGAACATCGCCGCCCTTCTGGATCAGATGGTTATACAGTGGCGCTACATATTTCTCGCCGTTCTCCAGTTTCTCGTCACTGCTGTAATACTCCTCATAAAGCTTTTG
>JAEEKV010000270.1 GCA_016282595.1 Lachnospiraceae bacterium | reverse complement strand
GGGATCAGAGGCTATGGCGAGCCCAGCTGGATGCTGAAGACCCAGCTTTTCGGCACGGCTTTTATCATCTCCTTAAGTACCATCATGGTTCTGGTGTTCCACATGGGCATCGTAGAGATCTTCTGTCTGGTGGTTATGGACGAAACCCTTCGGTTTATCCTAAACGGCTGGAAGCTGTGGCGGATCCGAAAAACTGCAGAAAAAAAACTGGCGGCGGAATAATCCGTCGCCATTCTTTTTATACCTCAAACATCAACTCGCCGTAAGTCGGAATTGGCCAAAGCTCTTTATCTACGATCATCTCCAGCTCATCTGCCGGAGCTCTGAGCTCATCCATCACACCTCGTACCGTATCCTTGTAAAAATACGCCTTTTCCTTGGCACCCGTGATCTGACGGGCCTTGTTCTCTGCCCGGGTCAGCTCATCCAGTGCTTTTTTCATGGCGCAAAGCCGCTCTGTCACATCCTGCAAAATTCCCTTCTGGGTGGAAGCATCAATGCCTGCATCCTGCATAGCGTTGATGGTATCCGCCAGGGTTTTGGAATACCGAACGATGGCGGGGATCAGCTGCTTGCCTGCCATATCGATCATGGTAAGGGCCTCGATGTTAATGGTCTTGGCATAGGTTTCGTAAATGATCTCCTCACGGGATTCCAGCTCCACCTTGGTAAAGATGCCGAACTTATCAAACAGCTCTACAGTCTTTTCACTGGTAAGGGTTGCAGCTGCCTCAATGGTGGATTTGATGTTGGGAAGGCCTCTTCTTTCCGCCTCCTTTACCCACTCCTGGGAATAACCGTCACCGTTGAAGATGATACGCTGGTGCTTCGTCAGATACTCCTTGATAAGATCGTGGACTGCAATCTCAAAGTCCTCTGCCTGCTCCAGCCTGTCTGCCGCCTCGCAAAAGGCCTCTGCCACAATGGCATTTAAGATGGTGTTTGGATCGGCAATAGAGTCCGAGCTTCCCACCATACGAAACTCAAATTTATTTCCGGTAAAGGCAAAGGGTGAGGTACGGTTACGATCCGTAGCATCCTTTTCCGTATCCGGCAAAGTGGAAACTCCTGTCTCCAGCTTTCCACCTTCCTTTAAGGAGGTGGCGGCTCCCGTCTCCACCAGCTGTTTTACCACATCCTCCAGCTGCTCTCCCAGGAATACGGAGATGATAGCCGGGGGTGCCTCATCCGCACCCAGTCTGTGATCATTTCCCACATCTGCAGCGGACTGGCGCAGCAGATCCGCATGGGTATCCACCGCCTTCAAAATGCAGGCCAGTACCAGCAAAAACTGTACATTCTCATTGGGGCTGATGCCGGGATCCAAAAGATTCTTGCCCTTGTCCGTTGTCAAAGACCAGTTATCATGCTTACCGGATCCGTTCACCCCTGCATAGGGTTTTTCATGTAAAAGACACCGCATACCGTGACGGATCGCCACCCGCTTCATGGTCTCCATAACGATCTGGTTGTGATCCACGGCGATATTGGCGGTCTCATAAATAGGTGCCAGCTCATGCTGTGCCGGAGCCACCTCGTTATGCTGGGTCTTAGCCGTTACTCCCAGCTTCCAAAGCTCTTCATTCAGATCCTTCATAAAGGCGCCTACCCGCTCGGGGATTACGCCGAAGTAGTGATCGTCCATCTCCTGGCCCTTGGGTGCCGGTGCACCGAAAAGGGTTCTTCCGGAAAACATAAGGTCGATCCTTTTCTTAAAGAGCTTTTCATCTACCAAAAAGTATTCCTGCTCTGCTCCCACGGAAGGGGTTACCTTCGTGGCGTAGGAATTGCCAAACAGATTTACGATCCTGACTGCCTGCTTGGAAATGGCTTCCATGGAACGCAGCAGCGGAGTCTTTTTATCCAAAGCTTCTCCGGTATAGGAACAAAACGCCGTGGGGATGCACAGGATCTTTCCGGTGGAAGCTTCCTTTAGGAATACGGGAGAAGTGATATCCCACACCGTATAGCCTCTGGCCTCGAAGGTAGCCCGAAGACCGCCTGAGGGAAAAGAGGATGCATCCGGTTCGCCTTTGATAAGCTCTTTTCCGGAAAATTCCGTGATCATATTTCCCATTTCATCGGGATGGGATACGAAGGCGTCATGCTTTTCCGCAGTGATTCCCGTCAGCGGCTGGAACCAGTGGGTGTAGTGCGTGGCACCGTTCTCGATGGCCCAGTCCTTAATGGCCTTGGCAACCACGTTGGCTGCTGTCATGGACAGCTCTCCGCCAAAGTCGATGACCTGCTTCACTTCCTTATAAACCTCCTTGGGAAGACGCTGTTTCATCTTTCCTAAGGTAAAAACATTCTTTGCAAAGATCTCTTCAATATGTGTCATTGATCCTGACTTCTCCCATCCTTTGTATTTCTGTTTCCTGTTTCCAACGGGTTTACTATAGCACCGAGGGGCGGGGCTTGCAAGCAGTTCTTGCTTTGCCTTCTTTTGGAAGGTCTAGGCCTCTGCCGGCTTTCTTAGCAGATCATAAACCGCCACAGGCTCTGAAAGTACCACGAAAAGCTGTTGCTTGGCGTGGGGTGCGCTCTCCTGAAGCTTGCCTTCCTCATTTACAAAAGCCAGCACCTTACAGCTTACATCCCTGCCGTCGGGCTTCATGATCTCAATGTTCTCTCCCACGCTGAACTTGTTTCGTTGGGTGATGGCTGCCACATGGGCTTCCCCAAGGCTCCCTTCCGCCTGTCTTCCAAGAAGGGCCTCTTTTGCTTCGCTCTCCGGCAGCCGGGAAAGGCTCAAAGCGTCTTCCACGATGCCCAAATATACCGCTTCCCGCTCATAGGTGTTGTTTTCATAGATCTGGGTATTCTCATCCGTTTTTCCGAAATAGAATCCCGTGGTGAACTGCCGATAGGTACACTGGCTGATCTGCTTTTGGCACCAGGGCAGGATCTGTTCGTAGGCTTCCTGAGATTCCAGGGCCCCGTCGATGGCCTTTCGATAGGTTCTTGCTACAGTAGCCACATAGAGGGCAGTCTTCATTCTTCCTTCGATCTTAAAGCTGTCGATGCCCGCATCCATCATTTCCGGAATGTGCTCGATCATGCAAAGATCCTTGGAATTAAAAATATAGGTACCCCTTTCATTCTCAAAAACGGGCAGGTACTCTCCCTCTCTGGATTCCTCCATCAGTGCATACTTCCAGCGGCAGGGATGGGTACAGGCTCCTCTGTTAGCGTCCCTTCCGGTAAAGTAGTTGCTAAGGAGGCACCGTCCCGAATAGGAAATGCACATGGCACCGTGGATAAAGCCTTCAATCTCCATATCCTCGGGAATCTGTTCCCGGATCTCCTTGATCTCCCGAAGGGAAAGCTCTCTTGCGCTGACTACCCGCCGGATCCCCTGATCGTACCAAAACCGATAGGTCATATAGTTGGTATTATTAGCCTGGGTGCTGATATGGATAGGAATATGGGGGCAGTGCTCCTTTGCCAGCATCACCATACCCGGATCTGCGATGATGAGAGCATCCGGCCCAAGGTCTCCTAACTCCTTGAAATAGGCCGCTGCCTGGTCCAGGTCATAATTGTGCGCCAAAATATTGGCGGTGACATGCACCGCCACACCATGGGCATGGGCAAACTCAATGCCCTCCTTCATTTCCTCCGGGGAAAAGTTCTTGGCCTTGGCTCTTAAGCTGAAGGCCTCTCCTCCGATATAAACGGCGTCTGCTCCGAACATCACCGCCGTTTTTAACACCTCCAGGCTGCTGGCCGGAACCAGCAGCTCAGGTCTTCTTCCCATTTCTTTTTTCTCCATACCATCCTCCGGTTTGATTCCGGTTTCCTTCAAACATTAAGGCAGATCGTTACCCGCTGCCTGATAGATCTCATACCACTGACGGCGATCCAGGGTCACTTCCGTTGCCGGAACGCTTTCCCTCATGCGGCTTACCTTCGTGGTGCCGATGACCGCCTGCATTCTTGCGGGATACCGAAGGATCCATGCAAGTGCCACTGCCGTAGGTGTTACGTTTTGCTCGCCAGCGATGCGCTCTAACACCTCATTGAGCTTTTCAAATTTGGGATCTCCCAAAAAGATACCGTCGAAAAATCCGTAGCGAAGAGGGGACCAGGCCTGCACTGCCAGATCATTCTCCGCACAGTACTCCATGACACCGCCCTCCCGCATGATGCCGGAATCCGTCTGCATGTTTACATGCAGGGCCGCATCAAACATAGGGGAAAAGGCACAGGACATCTGGATCTGGTTGGCCTCCAATTTGTACTTGGTGTATTTCTGCAGCCGCCGGATCATAGCCGGGTTCATATTGCTGACACCGAAATTCCGCACCTTTCCGGTTTTATGCAGGATCCGGAAAGCATCTGCGATCTCCTCCGGCTCCATGAGTACATCCGGTCTGTGCAGCAAAAGGCAATCCAGACTCTCGGTTTTCAGCCGCTCCAAACTGGCATCCACCGCATTCAAAATGTGCTCTGCGGAAAAGTCAAAAAGCTTCACGCCATCCACATTGCGAATGCCGCATTTGGACTGTAAAAAGACCTTTTCTCTAAGGCCGGGATTGGCTGCAAAGACCTCACCAAGCCGCTCCTCCGAACCGCCGTCTGCATAGCAGTCCGCCGTATCCCAGAAGTTGATGCCTTCCTCCAAAGCTTCCTTTAAGAAGGTATCCGCTTCCTGGAAAGACAACTGTGTAAGATTCATGGTTCCCAGTATCACCTGAGAAACCTGATCCTGATCCTGTCCGAATGTAATGTACTTCATCACATATCCTCCTCTTTGTTGTAACCCCGTTTTTATTTATTGCCCGGGAATTTCTCCCCGAAAAATCTCAAACTCCCGATCGCATGCTCCGGATGAGATTGATGGTCTCCACATCCTCCGGTGTCAGCTTCAGGTTCGTTATGTATTCCTTACCCTCCGGGCTGGTAACCTTCATCTCCAAAATGCTCCCTTCCCGCATGGCGTCTTTTCCGGCCTCCCGTAAAAAGTCACCGAATCTGGGGTGCTGCTGACTGAAGGTTTGCAGTCTGCCCCCGAGCTGCATCATATCCAACGGATTCATATCGTATTCTCCTTACCTGTATGATGCTTTTCCCCTGAAAAAGAGAAAAAGCAGGCTCTTTTGCAAAAGCCTGCTTTCATTGTACCACAGTTATTCCAAAATACGTGAACTTTTTTCGCCCTGCCTTATCAGATCACGCTGATCCTGGGAGCGATATCCTCCAGAACATCCAACAGGATCCTTACGGTATCCAAAGAGGTAAACATGGTGATGCCGTTTTCGATGGCGCATTTGCGGATCAGTACCCCGTCGGCATAATGCTTTCCGGAAAGGATGGCTCTGGTGTTGATGACATAGCTTACATAGCCCGCCCGGATGGACTTCAGGATCTCATCGCTTCCGTCGCTGATCTTGCCACGGATCCTGGTTCTGACGCCGTTCTGCTTTAAGAAGACGCCGGTGCCCACCGTAGCCTCAATGTTAAAGCCCATTTCATAGAAGCGGCGGATCAGAGGAAGTGCCTCCTCTTTGTCCTCATCTGCCAGGGTTACCATGACAGTGCCGTACTCCTTCATCTTAATACCGGATGCCTGCAGCGCCTTATACAGCGCACGCTTTAAGCTCTTATCATAGCCGATGGCCTCACCCGTGGACTTCATCTCCGGGGAAAGGTAAGCATCCATACCACCCAGCTTCTCAAAGGAGAAGGCAGGAGCCTTTACATACCAAAAGTCCTTCTCCGGGGTCTGCACATCCGCATAGCCCTGCATCTGCAGACTCTCTCCCAGCATGACCCGGGTTGCGATATCCACCAGGGATACTCCCGTGGATTTGGAAAGGAAGGGTACGCTTCGGGAAGCTCTGGGATTTACCTCAATAATGGAAACCTCATCATTTTTATCCACAATGAACTGAATGTTGTAAAGTCCCTGAATGCCGATGCCGATACCCAGCTTTCTGGTGTATTCCCAAATGGTCTGCTTTACGCTGTCAGAGATGGAGAAGGGCGGATATACGGAAAAGCTGTCTCCCGAATGTACGCCGGTGCGCTCTACCAGCTCCATGATACCCGGCAAAAATACACTCTCGCCGTCGCAGACCGCATCTACTTCCACTTCTTTTCCGGTGATGTATTTATCCACCAGTACAGGTCTGTCCTGATCCACTTCCACTGCATTTTTCAAATAGTGCTCCAGCATCTGGTCGTTGGCTACGATCTCCATGGCACGGCCCCCCAGTACGAAGGAAGGTCTCACAAGCACGGGATAACCGATCTCATTGGCTACCCGGATTCCCTCTTTGATATCCGTTACGGCAATGCCCTCGGGATGGCGGATCTCCAGACGCTTGATGACATCTTCGAAAGCGTCACGATCCTCTGCGGCAAAAATGGCCTTGGTTCC
>JAEEKV010000269.1 GCA_016282595.1 Lachnospiraceae bacterium | reverse complement strand
TCCGTTTTTGTAAAATTCAGAAAGAAACCCACGAAAGAGCAGCTCATCGAGGCTATGACCTCCTTCAGCGGTGAGCCGCAGAAACTGGAACTTCCCATGGCTCCCAAGCAGTTCATCCGTTACGTGGAAGAGGAAAATCGTCCTCAGGTAACTCTGGATGTGGATTATGAAGGCGGTATGGGAATCACCATCGGACGTCTTCGTGAGGATACGATCTATGACTGGAAGTTCGTGGGTCTGTCCCACAATACCTTAAGAGGTGCAGCCGGGGGAGCGGTTCTGTGCGCAGAGCTGTTAAAGGCAAAGGGTTACATCAGTGCAAAATAAAGCGATCTATATTTTGGGGTAAAAAAGAAAAGCGAAATGTAAAGGGAACCGGGTAACGAATGGAAGACTTAAATTATCAGCTTTCATTGCTGAATTCTATGAATCAAAAGCTGTTGGACAACGATAAGATGTTCCGCATGATCTGCGGAACATCGTCCAACACATTTCTTTATTACGACTATGCGGAGGATCATGTGGAGGTCCTCGGCGATCTGGCATCTTATTTTCCGTTTGACATTGAAACAAAAAAGGATCTGGAAAAGGTTTATGAGTGTTTTCTGCCCGATGAGCAGGAGATTTTGAAGGAGACACTTTTCCCGGAGAAGGAAAACAAAACCTCCAAGAGATGTGAATGCCGTATGAAAAACGGCAAATGGCTGGGGATCGAAGTGACGGTTTCCAACAGCTCCTCCGGAAAGCCAAGTGAGAAGATCATCCGTCTTCATGATTGTACGAAAGAGAAGGAGCAGACGGAAAATCTGAAATATATGGCCTACTATGATACGTTGACCGGCTTGTACAACCGCAACTATTTTGTAAGGCTTTTATCGGATTGGGTGAGAAAGGCCCAGGATGAGCACACCTCCATTGAAGTGCTTTGTCTGAAGATCGATGATTTTAAAAACATCAACGAGGGTATGGGAATGATCGCAGGAGATGAAGTCCTGCAAAATCTGGGACTGTATCTGCGGGAATTCATGTCAGAGGATTGTCTGATCTCCAGGTTCCATGCCAATGTTTATTTTATCGCCTTCTATAATAAAAAGGTGGAACGAGGACAGGAGTTTTTCATTAAATTATCCGATCATCTGCTGGAGCCCATTCCGTTGACCGGAAAGGGCAACGTCACCATCACCGTCAGTGCGGGTGAGTCCCGCTATCCGGATTCGGCTAAAAACAGCATTGAATTGATCAACTGTGCAGAGATCGTTCTGGAGCAGCAGAAAAAGAACACCGGAGGCTGTCTGTATTTCTTTGAGGCACCGGTTTTGGATGATTTTCTATCCACTATGGCTTTGGAGAACGATCTGAAGCAGGCCGTTGACGAACAAGCCTTTGAACTGTATTACCAGCCTCAATATGACTCCTTAAGCGGTAAGCTTCGAGGAGTGGAGGCATTGATCCGCTGGAAAAACGAAGAGGGCTATTATATCAGTCCTTCCCGGTTCATTCCATTGGCAGAACGCGGCGGTCTGATCTGGCCCATCGGAGACTGGGTCCTGCGGGAAGCGCTTTCGGCATACTCGAACTGGATGCGCAATTTCCATTATCCCATCGTGCTGTCGGTGAACATTTCCGCCATGCAATTTCGGAAATCGGACTTTATACCCACGCTGTTTTCCCTGATCGATGAATTCAAAGTGGATCCGACGCATCTGGAGCTGGAGATCACGGAAAGCGTGCTCATCGATGATCTGGATTCGGTTCTGGCATCCATGAATACCATCAGACAAAGGGGGATCAAGATCTCCCTGGATGATTTCGGCACCGGGTATTCTTCCCTGAGTTACTTAAAGAACCTGCCCATCGATACACTGAAGATCGACAAATCCTTTATCGATACCGTGATCAATGACCATTCCACCCGTATCATTACGGAATCCATCATCGCCATGGTGAAAAAGCTGGGCTTTGAGACTGTGGCGGAGGGCGTTGAGAATGAGCAGCAATATGATTATCTAAAGAGCATTGAGTGTGACAATATCCAGGGCTTTTTGCTTGGAAAGCCCATGCCGGGGGAAAAGATCGAGGAGCTCCTTGCAAAATTTGCTTCCTGAAAGCAATTGACACACAATCTAAACGACTTGGGACGGGATTATGAATCTGGGACGAGAAAAAGAATTCCAATATCTGAATGAACTGTATTCGCAAAATGAAAGCCGGATGGCTGTGATCTATGGCCAGAAGGGCATCGGTAAGACCACACTGATCCTCGATTTTATCAAGGATAAGGATGCGGTCTATTACCTGGCGGGCGAAGCATCTGCCAGACAGCAGCAGTATCTTATGGCGCAGCAGTTTCGAAACAGCAACATCCATTGCGAGGAGTATCCTTCCTATCAGGATCTCATGGATGCTTTTTCCAAAAGCTGCCGGGACAAAAAGGTGCTGGTCATCGATGAATTCGAATATCTTCTGCAGGGAGAATCCGATCTGATGGATGCCCTGCTTTCTCTGCTTACTGAGGAGAGTGAAAAGCAGTATATGATTCTGCTTTGTTCCTCCTCCGTCAGCTTCGTGGAAAACCGTATGGTGAGTAAGATCGGCCGTGCGGCCCTTTCCATCTCAGCCTTTATCAAGGTGAAAGAACTGGGATTTGATAAAGTAAAACACGCATTTCCCCATTATTCCACCAATGAGCGGATCGCTCTGTATGCCATTTTGGGCGGCGTGCCTGCCCTTTGGAACTGCTTTGATCCGGAAAAGAGCCTGGTGCAGAATCTTTGCGAAAACCTCATCGCACCGGACAGCTTCTTATCCCGGGAGGCAGGGCGTTATGTAAGAGAGCTGGTACGGGAGGGCGGCGTGTATTATTCCATTTTGTCAGCTCTTGGTGCCGGCAAGGATAAGCTGGGAGATATCTACGAGCATACGGGCTTTTCCAGGGCCAAGATCTCGGTATACCTGAAAAATCTGATGGAACACGAGATCGCAGAAAAGGTCTTTTCCCTGGATACACGGGGACGGGATATGCAAAGAAAGGGGATCTACCGTATCAGCAATCATTTTTGCAACTTTTATTTCCGCTTTCTGTATCCCAATCAGAGCATGAACAGACGGCTTTCTCCCCAGGCGTTTTATGATACCTATGTATCCGGACAGCTGGAGGATTTCTGCAAGCCCTGTTTTTCCGCCATCTGCAAAGACTATATGGAAGAACTCATCATGGATGATGATTTTGATTTCGAAGTGGCGGACTTTGGTGTATTTGACGGAAAAGACGGACTCATCGACTTTTTGGCATTAGATGAGGATGAAATGAGAAGCGTAGCTGCTTTTTGCTGCTATGACAAGCCCTATATGCCTTATGAATTCTACGAATCGGCACTGCACACGTTGCAGACGGCCAAGGTTCCAACGGATCTGATCTATCTCTTTTCCAGGGACGGTTTTGATGAAAAGGTGCGTTTGGAAGCAAAAGTGCACCCTAATGTAAGACTTTTAAGCATGCAGGAGTGGATGGACTAAGCTATGGGGAAGGTCGTATATATTGCGGAAAAACCCAGCGTAGCCCGTCAATTTGCGGATACGCTTGAGCATAAGGAAAACCTGCATTTTTCCAAAAAGGACGGTTATCTGGACGGAGGCGATACCCTGGTAACCTGGTGCGTTGGGCATCTGGTAACCATGAGCTATCCGGAAGCCTATGATGAAAAGTGGAAGAAGTGGCAGATGGATCCCTTGCCGTTTATTCCAGACAGCTTTCAGTATGAGGTGATCCCCAACGCCAAGAAGCAGTTTGCCATTGTCAAGGGACTTCTCACTGACAAGGATGTGGATACCATCTATGTTTGCACCGACTCCGGGCGTGAAGGAGAGTATATTTACCGCCTGGTGGATATGATGGCAAAGGTGGGAGATAAGCAGAAGAAGCGGGTTTGGATCGACTCCCAGACGGAAGATGAAATCATGCGTGGGATCCGGGAAGCCAAGGATCTGTCAGCCTATGACAATATATCTTCCTCGGCCTATCTTCGGGCCATTGAAGATTATCTGATGGGTATCAATTTTTCCCGTGCCCTGACACTGAAATACCGATACACCCTGCAGGATGTGTTGCAAAAGCAGCGAGTCACCGTTTCCGTAGGGCGTGTTATGACCTGCGTGCTTGGAATGGTGGTAAAACGGGAGCTGGAGATCCGAAATTTTGTCAAAACCCCTTTTTACCGGGTATTTGCCAATCTGCAGATCGGTGAGAATCCCGTAAAGGCGGAATTTCGGGCGGTGGAAGGATCTGATTATTATCAATCACCCCTTCTGTACAAGGAAAACGGCTTTTCCAAAAAGGAGGACGCCGAAAAGCTGATCGCAGATCTGAGCCAACCGGAACCCTTGCAGTTTACCCTGGTAAAGAGCGAAAAGAAGAAGGAAGTGAAAAAGCCACCCCTTCTTTATAACTTGGCAGAGCTGCAAAATGACTGCTCAAGACTGTTCAAGCTGTCTCCTGATCAGACCCTGCAGGTGGCCCAGGAGCTGTACGAGCGCCGGATGACCACCTATCCGAGAACGGATGCCAGAGTTCTTTCCACAGCAGTGGCAAAGGAGATCACCAAGAATATCAAGCCCCTTGCGGCATATCCCGGGATGGAGCCCTTTGTGCGCTATATCCTGGAGAAAAAGACCTACGAGAATCTGGCCAAGACCAAATATGTCAATGATAAGCAGATCACCGACCACTATGCCATCATTCCCACAGGCGTGGATGTGACTAAGGCTGACAGTCTGACGGACATCCAACACAAGGTGTATGAGCTGATCCTTCGGCGTTTTCTGGCCATCTTTTGTCCGGATGCGGAGTATCAGAAGGTTGCCCTGGTGGTAAAACGCAAAAACGAAAGCTTTTTTGCCACCTTTAAGGTACAGACCGAGGCAGGATTTCGGAAGATTTTTGACGATTCCTTCTTTAAAACTCCCAGAAAATCAGGGGAAGATGAGGAGGATGAGGAGAAAAATACCGATCCGGATAAGCAGGAAGAGATAGTTTGTGATGAGAATTTCATAAATTATCTTTCTTCTCTGAAAAAAAATGATATAATAGATGCGAGCGGCTTCGAAATCAAAGAAGGGGAGACATCGCCTCCGAAGCGGTACAACTCAGGCTCGCTGATCCTGGCAATGGAGAATGCGGGACAGCTTATTGAGGATGAGGACCTTCGGGCCCAGATCAAGGGAAGCGGGATCGGCACATCGGCTACCAGAGCGGAGATCCTGAAAAAACTGGTCACCATCGATTATCTTTCCCTGAATAAAAAGACCCAGATCTACACCCCTACATATCTTGGGGAGAGCATCTACTACGTGGTTGCCTGCAGTATGCCGGTTATGCTAAGACCCAATATGACCGCCAGCTGGGAGATGGGACTGTCGCAGGTGGCAGAGGGCAAGATCACCTCTGAGGAGTACAGACAGAAGCTGGATGCATTTGTCATTTCGAAGATCGACCTGGTAAAGAAGGAGAACCAGAAAGCTAGGATCACTGCACTTTTGCAGCGATCGGCCGCTTACTATAAAAAGGGTAAGAAAAAAAGTTCCAAATAGTTTATCTTGATGGGAGGAAAAACGAAATGGAGATTTTTAAGAGCGACAAATTTCTGGATCTGACACATACAGTCGCTAGTCCTTTGTTTGAAGCAGCAGAGAACCCCTGGGGCGTTCTTCCGCTGATCAAGGATTTTATCGAAGGACTCGGACCTTATCTGGGTGGGGATTATGTGCAGATTGCGGACAAGGTGTGGATCCACAACACGGTTACGGTGGCTCCCACCGCCAAGATTGACGGACCCTGCATCATCGGAGCAGGCACCGAAATTCGTCACTGTGCCTTTATCCGTGGTTCAGCTGTCATCGGTGAAAATTGCGTCATCGGCAATTCCGTTGAGGTGAAAAACAGCATCATCTTTGATGAGTGCGAGGTTCCCCATTTTAACTATGTAGGCGACAGCGTTTTAGGCTACAAGGCTCATTTAGGAGCTGGCGCCATTACCTCCAACATCAAAAACGATAAAACCAACGTAGAGGTATCCTTCCCTCTGGGAAGACTTGATACCAAGCTTCGCAAGTTCGGTGCCATCGTAGGAGATTATTCCCAGATCGGCTGCAACTGCGTACTCAATCCCGGTTCTCTCATCGGGAAAAACGTCAGCATTTATCCGCTGCAGAGCATTCGCGGCATGATCGCTGACAATACCATCTACAAGGATGACGGACGTATGACCCAGAAGGTAAAGATCAAAAAGGCTATGCCCAAGGGTGCCTTTGAAATGCGTGACTGATCCATCTTTTAAACAGAATGAAGGCCGATTTTCGAATACGGCTTCATAATAAAAATTTTACCGAAAGGAGTTTTCACATGACTTATTCAAAAGAAGTTGAAGAAATGTGTCCGGTTGCCCAGGGTGTTCATCACGGATGTGCCCCGATACCGGAAGAGGCAAATTGGGTTCAGGCCAAAGAGGTCAAGGACATTTCCGCCTTTACACACGGTGTAGGCTGGTGTGCACCTCAGCAGGGAGCTTGCAAGCTTTCCCTGAACGTTAAAGAGGGTATCATCCAGGAAGCATTGGTTGAGACCATTGGTTGCTCCGGTATGACCCACAGTGCAGCTATGGCAGCTGAGATCCTTCCCGGACTTACCGTTATGGAAGCGCTGAATACCGACCTTGTTTGTGACGCTATCAACACCGCTATGAGAGAGCTGTTCCTGCAGATCGTTTACGGCCGCAGCCAGTCCGCTTTCTCTGAGGATGGACTTCCTGTTGGTGCAGGTCTTGAGGACCTTGGTAAGGGTCTTCGTTCCCAGGTTGGTACCATGTACTCTACCCTGAAGAAGGGTCCCCGCTATCTGGAGATGGCAGAGGGCTATGTAACCGGTATCGCTCTGGATAAAGACGATCAGATCATCGGCTACAAGTTTGTCAGCCTCGGCAAGATGACCGACTTTATCAAAAAGGGTGACGAGCCCAACGAGGCTTATAAGAAAGCCTGCGGTCAGTACGGTCGTGTAGATGATGCTGTTCGTATCATCGATCCGAGAACCGATGAAGAGATCAAATAAGAAGAGGAGGGAAAAACATAATGGCTTTATTTGAATCATACGAAAGAAGAATTGACCAGATCAATTCTGTACTTGCAAATTATGGAATCGCTTCTCTTGAGGAAGCTGAGAAAATTACAAAAGATGCAGGCCTGGATGTTTACGATGCCGTAAAGAAGATTCAGCCCATCTGCTTTGAGAATGCTTGCTGGGCATACACCGTAGGTGCTGCCATCGCTATCAAGAAGGGTTGCAAGAAGGCCTCCGAGGCTGCTGCAGCTATCGGTGAGGGACTTCAGGCATTCTGCATTCCCGGTTCTGTTGCCGATACCCGTAAGGTAGGTCTTGGCCATGGTAACCTGGGTAAGATGCTTTTGGAAGAGGATAC
>JAEEKV010000268.1 GCA_016282595.1 Lachnospiraceae bacterium | reverse complement strand
GGATTTTATCATCTCCACCTTCGGTATGGTTTTGACGAATATCTCAGGCTTTATCACCTTTATGATCCTGTTTCACAACTTCCCCAGCGTAAACGGCTGGGACTATCACCACATGTTGTTTTTGTACGGCTTTTCGCTCATTGCCCTAACGCCTGTACAATGCTTTTTCGACAACAACTGGAACCTTCGGTTTATGGTGCGATCCGGTGACTTTATCAAGTACTGCTTCAGGCCCATCAATGTGTTCTTTTACTATATTTCCGAAGTCTTTGATGTAAAGGGCCTGGGACAGTTTGCCTTCGGGCTGGGAACCTTTATCTACGCCTGGAGTAAGATCGGGATTCCGGTTACGGTGGTAACCATTGCAGAAGCAGTGCTGTTTCTTCTGACTGCCTCCTTGTTTATGATCGCACTGATGAACTTTGCGGCAGCCACCTGCTTTTGGATCATCAACTCCGGGTATGTCATGGTGATCATGTTCCGCTTTAAGGATTTTGCAAAATATCCCGCCAGCATTTTCAGCGGTGTATTCCGCTTCATCTTCACCTTCATCATACCCATTGCCTTTGTGGCCTACTATCCCAGTCTGGTTTTCGTAACCCCGGACCGTGTACCTCTTTTATCCTGGCTTTCGCCCTTCATCGGCATCGCCTTTTTCTACTTAAGCTACAGGTTCTGGATGCTGGGAGTTCGCAAGTACGACTTTACGGGTTCGTGATCCCGTCCTTCTCTGCTTGCTTGTCTTCCTTTACATTTTTAGAATTCTTATCCATCTTCTCTTCCTTTGCTAAGATACGGGGGCAAAGGAAGAGGGATACCATATCCATCACCGACTGGGTCAGAAGGGAAGCTCCTGCCAGCTTCCAGATGATCTCGGTGGTCTTAAAGGGATTCCAGAGGATCAGTGCTCCGAAGATGATAGCGATCACTGCGCTGATCCCGGAAATGCCCCAACGTTCTCTTTTCATACGGATCAGATCCACAGTCCACTGCAGCTTTAATATTCCCAGAAACAAGATCATTATGGCGTAGATTGCCAGCAGGATGGTAAGGGTGGTAATGAGCCACTGGGTTCTGGTGATGAGAAACAATCCCAAAAGAAAGCTTACAATACCGCAAAAGAGCATACCGGAGGCTGCCGCTTCCTTCACAGGGGTTCTGAAATACTTTACACTCCAAATAGCGCCCCCTGCAGCCATACCGATGCCTATGGCACGGACGATGACGGAGGTAAAACCGATGGGATTTACCAGCAGCAGAACTCCCACCGCTGCCTCTGCCAAAAACAGAATAAATGCCGGCATATTCGCTTTGATCTGATTCATACTATCTTCCTCCCGGATGCTGAAAATTCATACAGCCATTATAGCACCGTTGCAGGTTTTGTCCAAATGTATTATTGGGCCGCAAACCGGATGGTCAGATACCCTTCCTCAAATTTCGCTCCTACGGTTTCCATTCCTGCAAAGGCAGCAGGCATGGGGAAACGTCTTTGCTCATTCTTCACACCCAGGATCAGTTCATTTTGATCCTGATTCAGGATCAGCTCTTCCTTTCTTGCAAAGGGAAGATAGACCTTCAGCGTTCCCGCTTCCCGATCCACTTGATAGATCTTTTGAGAAAACAGCACAGCGTCCGGATCCTCCTGTCCGAAGAGTTCCTTTCCCACTTCCCTGAGTACGGGAATGGTCCGAAGCTCTTTGGGTAATAGGTTTACATAAAACTTTGGAACCTCACTGAAGTTTTCCCTAATCTGGGCAAGTCCTTCTTCCTGCAGCTTCATCCATTTGGAAAAATAACCTTCCATGGCTTTCATGGGATAGATATGATTGACAATAAGGGCATCCACGT
Organism: Lachnospiraceae bacterium; assembly: GCA_016282595.1. Lineage (GTDB taxonomy): Bacteria > Bacillota > Clostridia > Lachnospirales > Lachnospiraceae > RGIG7926. The sequence goes on along the minus strand of JAEEKV010000268.1, from coordinate 4,775 downwards.
TATATCCGTACAGATAGAGGCAGGTAAAATTCCGCTTGGCTTCACTGATGACGATCTTTTCCGGTGTGGTTACCACCCTAAGACTCACCACCTCTTTGTTTTGAAGCAGCTTTTGCAATCTTTCCATCCTATCTATGAGTTTTTCGATATCATCAAATACCCCTTCCTCCGGCATGGGTACCTTCATGAGTTTTTCCACGGCAGGACCTACTGCCTTCACCCCTGCTTTTTTGTAGGGCAGCACCTTACCGATCATGGCAGCAAAACGCTCGGGATATTTCAACAATGACAAGGTTTCTCCCGTGGGGGCGCAATCCACGATGATGGTATCGTATTCCCCGCTTTCATACAGATCCAGGATCCTGCAAAGGGCAAAAAGCTCCTCCAGTCCCGGAAAGATCAAAAGCTCTTCTGTCTCAATGCCGCTGCCGCCCTTTAAGGTCAACAGCTGCTTAAAATATTCCTTCAGATTTCCCCATGCCTTTTCTCCCTCCTGCATGGTATCGATCTCCATGGCAAAGAGATGGTCTGCGATCTTTGTGGGATCCTTTCCGATCTTCTTATCAAAGGAATCTCCCAGACTGTGGGCCTGATCCGTACTGGCAATGAGTACGTTTTTCCCATCCTCTGCGATCCTGCAGGCTGTAGCCGCTGCCATGCTGGTCTTTCCTACGCCGCCTTTTCCCGTATAAATGATCACTCTCATATTGTACCTGCTTTCTTTTGTTCTCTTACGTCTGTATGTCTGCTTTACTCCGTCCCCACAGAAGTTAGTCTATGCTAACTTTTCGAACCTTTTCTCCTGCTTTCTCGTTCTGTCCATTCCGGCCCCCTGCCGGGGTAACCATCTGCTGCATGCACTCCCTTGCAAAACAGGCCATGGTCTCCTTTGCCATAAGCCTTACTTCTTGGCAGATCACGTCCATGTGCTGCTCCATGCCTTCGGGAAGAAGCTCAAGGATGGCCTTTTTCTGATACTCCCCTGCTCTTTTCAAACGTTCCATTCTCTCTTTTGTCAGCATAGGCTCACTCTCCTTTTTCAAACCTGATCCGTAACACATCGTCTTCATATTTCGCACCCGCTACCTCGTAGCTTCGAAGCACATTGGGAAGGGGGATATTCCGCTTAAAGTTGCCTGCTTTGATCACAATATCCGTAGCCGCCCGGTACAGATCCAGATCCGCCTTATCAGCCCCCGGGATGGCTACCAAAAGCTCATATCCCTCTTCTGTCTGAAGGAAGGTATCTCTTTGGGAAAGCACCTTTGTTTCGAATACATCCTCTCCCGTCAGCACATCCTCCACGATTCTTTTGATATTGGAAAGGCCCTTCAGCTCTTCGTCATACCAGGGAATCTCATAGATGGGAAGCACGGAAAAGGTGTCCTTCAGAATATGCAGATAGTTGTGCTGAATCTCAATCCACTGATCGAAAAATGTATTGGCGATATCCTTCGGCAGGATCCGGTTGATATATAGTCCGTCCACATTGAAGTCATAGAGATTCAGATACATGTAGTTTCGCTTGGTCTCCTCCACCACCATCTTTTCAGGCGTAGTTACGATCCGAATGCTGCAAATGTCCCGATCCTTTAACAGCTCCTGGAGCTCGATGAGCTTCTGATACATCTTTTCAATATCGTTCATGGCCTGTCTGTTGGGCATCTCCGTCTTGAACACCGTCTTGGAGATGGGAGAAAGTACTCTGACTCCAACCTTTCCGATGGGGAACAGCTTTTCCATATACCAGGATAAAAGCTCCGGAAACTTCAGAAGGGAAAGGGTCTCTCCCGTGGGGGCACAATCCACTATGATCCTCTCATAGCCTCCCGTCTGATACAGATCCGCGATACGAAGCAGGCAAAACAGCTCCTCCGTTCCCGGGATCATTCCCATATCCGAAAGCTGCTGCCCCGATCCCATGAGCTGATCCACATAGTGCATCATTTCCCGGTAGTCATTTTCACAGACATAGGATGGATCGATCTCATACAGATCCAGATTCGGAAGCACATTCTCAATCTCCCTGCCCAGCTGCTTTTCAAATATGTCTCCCAGATTGTGGGCCATATCCGTGCTCACCAAAAGGGTTCTTTTCCCCATCTGTGCGCTTTTTACTGCGTGAGCCGCTGCCACGCTGCTCTTTCCCACTCCGCCTTTTCCCGTAAATACAAAAATTCTTCCCATAGCCGATCCTTTCTTACTTCGTTCCTCGAATACTTCCGCATTCGAAGTATTAAGCTTTTTGGAAGGCAGCTAAGCGCTGCCTTGGTTGTCTCTTTATTCAATGGTGATCCTTTTGATGCCCCCGGTGGGCTTGTCATTTTTCTTTTCCTCCCGAAGGACCTCCTTCACCTTTCCCATCATCTTCTGCAAAAGCTCCATCTCCTCTTTGGAAAGGGCCCCCATAACCTTGATGCCGTAGGATAAGAGCTGATCCATCAGATGCTGAAACTGGAGCCTGCCCTTTTCGGTAAAGGTGATGAGTACTACCCGCTTGTCCTCCGGGGATCTTTCTCTTTGCAGAAAGTCGTTTTTCTCCATTCTGCCCACGATGCCGGTGGCCGTATTCAGCGGTACGTGAATGTATTCGGCGATCTGTGACATGTTGACTTCCTTTTTCCGATAAAGCAGCCACAGGATCAGGACTTCATTCTTTGTGCAGTTTAAAAAGATGTTTTCCCAGATGTCGGAGGATAGCAGTTCTTTTATTTCCTCGATATAATCTGTAAAGCCCTGTAGGATATCTCCTGCTGCGTCCTGCTGTTTCAATTCCTTCACCTCTGATCTGCTCTTTTGCAATTACTTCTTCCTTCGAAGTAATTTAATTCTACATCCGAAGTATTTATTTGTCAACCCTGTTTTTTCATTTTTCAGATCAGTTTTGCATTTCTCAGAGTGCAGTAGGTATAGTCTCCCTCCTCATAGGTATCAAAGATTCCCACAACACTGATATCGCCTCCCTCCGGCGGATAATCCTCCGGGTAGCTGTAGGCGTCTGTCAGCTCAAATTCAATTCCCTGGGAGCAGCAGGCCGTTGCATCCTGTATGATGCAGGCATAGTAATACTGATCAGTGGTTTCATCATGATAGACGGAAAAGGCACCGCTCATCTTTACGGTTTTTCCCTTATAGCGTTCCGGCTCCGTCTGCATATTATAAACCTCGGAATACACCATGGTACTGGAAAGGATGGTAAGATCTACATCTACCTCTTCTGCCGGTGTTTCTGCCGCTGTACTTTCCTCGGCGGTGGCTTCCTCCGTTTCAGTCGTTATTTCTTCCGATATTTCTTCCGGTATTTCTTCCGGTATTTCTTCTGATATTTCCTCTGCTGCTTCTACGGGTGCAGCCTCCGGCATATCTTCCGTAATATCCTTCCGAGCGACTGCCTCCACACCCTCCGATACTTTACTGCCGCATGCGTTCATAAGTCCCAGCATCCCGATACAAAACAAAAGTGCAAGCTTTCTTTTCATCCTCTCAGCCCTCCATTTTTTCTAAGAAACCTACCTGTTAACACACAAAGTCCGAAGGTCAGCGCATCCACCGCTACGATGGTGGATCCCACGGGTGTCCCGTAAAGGATGGACACAATGATACCCAATAGTGCACAGATCACCGACAACACTGCCGAACAGATGGTAACTGCCCGAAAGCTCCCGAAGAGTCTCATGGCAGACAATGCCGGAAAGATCACCAATGCCGAGATCAAAAGGGATCCCACCAGATTCATGGCCAGCACGATAATGACTGCGATCACCACGGCAATCAGCAGATTATAACGCTCCGTTTTCATTCCCGTTGCCTTCGCAAAGCTCTCATCAAAGGTTACGGCAAAAATCTTATGGTAGAAGAAAACAAAGCAAAGAACCACCAGCAGGGATAATAGGATGCAAAGCACAACCTCCCGTTTTGTCAACGTCAGAATGGATAACGCACCAAACAGCGTACTGCATACATCTCCCGAAAGGTTTGAGGAGGTGGAGAACACATTCATAAGCAGATACCCGAAGGCAAGGGCTCCCACAGAGATCATTGCAATGGCGGCGTCTCCCCGGATTTTGCTGTTTTCTCCGGTTCGAAGCAAAAGCACGGCACACAGAATGGTTCCCGGCAGAACCAGCAGCATGTCATTGGTCAGATTCAACACAGCCGCAAGGGCCATGATCCCGAAAGCCACATGGGAAAGACCGTCGCCGATATAGGAAAAACGCTTCAACACCAGCGTCACCCCCAAAAGGGAAGAACAAAGGGCGATCAAAACACCGACGATCAGCGCATATACCACAAAGGGATGCTGCAGATATAAGATCAGTTTTTCCAATTTGCTTTCCCCCTTTCCAAATACTCTTCCGGCGTTCCGAAAAAAGTTTCCTTTCCGATGTACAGAATATGTTTGGCATCCCGGATCACAGTATCAATATCATGGGAGATCATCAGAATTGCGATCCCCTCCCGGTTCAGTTTTTTTAACAGCTCATAGAGATCCGCTGTTGCCTTGGGATCCAGGCCTGCAACGGGTTCATCCAGCAAAAGGAGCTTCCCTGTCGCGCAAAGGGCTCTTGCCAGAAGCACCCTTTGCTGCTGTCCTCCCGACAGCTCCCTGTAGCAGCGTCGGGCCAGATGGGTGATGCCCATCTTTTCCATATTGGCCTTTGCCAGATTCTTTTCCTCCCTGTTATAAAAGGGTCTCCTGCCGCAGCGCCCCTGACAGCCTGACAGCACGATCTCCCTTACGCTGGCCGGAAAATCCTTTTGCACCACTGTCTGCT
>JAEEKV010000267.1 GCA_016282595.1 Lachnospiraceae bacterium | reverse complement strand
TGGCCTCAGCCGAAATGATCACCCCGATGATCGCAATTCTCGGCACCCGCAACCTGACAGGTACCTATCCCATCACTCTTTCCAACGCTTCCAAGGCAAAGGCTCTGGGATCCTATGCGGAAACACTGAATTTCAAGTTCCCCCCTGCCCACGAACACAAATGGGCTGCCACTTGGAAATATGACAAAACTGCTCATTGGCATCCCTGTGACAATCCCGTATGTAGCGCCGAAATCACGAAAAAAGACGGCTATGCCACTCACACCTTTAGTCTTTGGAAGGTTACAAAAAGCGCAACCGATAGTACAGACGGAAGTAAGGAAAGAACCTGCTCCGTATGCGGATATGTACAGACCGAAGTGATCCCCAAAGGCACTAAGGGCGATCAGGCCGGTAACCCTACAACCACCGACAATGGTAACAACACTGATTCCAAGGTAGATCCCACGAATCCCGGCCAAGACGGCGGCGATGCCAAAGCAGAAGCTGCCACCCTCACCGTAAAGGCTTCCAAAGCCTCTGCCAAGAAGAACCAGAAAAAGAACCAGACCATTAAGTTAAGCGTTACCACCAACAGCAAGGGTAAGGTTTCCTACAAGTTAAACTGCAAATCCGCAAAGCTGAAAAAGTACATTAAGGTTTCCAAAAAGGGCGTGATCACCATCAAGAAAAAAGCCCCCAAGGGAAGCTTCAAAGTAACCGTAACCGTTGCAGCAAACGGCGCTATGAAGAGTGTCAGCAAGACCGTAACCATCAAAGTGAAGTAAGTAAGGAGATACCATGCGATCCATCCAGACCAAGATCATCCTAGTGGTGACTTTGATCATGATATTTATGGGCGGTACGTTTTTGGTCACATCCACCATTCGCACGAACACCATGCTGAATGAGGATTCGGAAACGATCCTTATGGGAGCGGCAGATAATTATACCAACATCATCGATGATAATTTCCGCTCCACAGAGCAATCGGTGGATACCATTTATAACTACGCCATCAAAAGGGCCGAGACCTATACGGCCTTCCTTTCTGATGCACAGGAACGTGACAAATATACTTATGACGTATCTGAGCTGGGCAAAAGCATCGCGGAAAATACCCGCGGTGCTATGTCCGTTTACCTTCGGTATAACCCCGATGATTACGGCCCTACCAGTGGCTTCTGGTACACCATCAACTTAAGTGACGATTCCTGGCAGCCCTCAGTTCCCACGGATATGAGCCTTTATGACAAGGACGATCTGGAACACGTGGGCTGGTATTACATTCCCATCAACAACGGAAAACCCATGTGGATGGATCCTTACTACAACGCCAATCTGGGCGTGGATATGATCTCCTATATCATTCCCTATTTCTACGACAACTACACCGTTGGTATCATCGGTATGGATATCAGCATGGAGCAGCTCAAGGAAGCCACCTCCCAGGTCGAGGTCTATGACACCGGACGGGCCTTCATGATCGATAAAAGCGGCAACATCATCTATCACGAAGCCTATCCCCAGGGCTCCAATTACGAAGACCTTCCCCTGGCGGACCAAACCTATTTTTGCAACCTTTTAAAGCTGGAGCACAACAAATCCGTTATTTGCAAATCCCGGAACGGCGCCGACCAGAAGATCATCTTAAAGGAACTGAAAAACGGCATGATCCTGGGCGTTTATGCACCACTCAGCGAGATCAACGCTCCCCAGGCAAGCCTGATGAAACGGCAGATCCTTTTGCTGACCATCGTTCTGGTATTTGCTCTGGTGGTATTCAGACTTTTGGTAAAGACCATCACCGATCCTTTGAAAAAGATGACCGCCGTTGCAGAGCAGTATGCCGACGGCAACTACAGCGAGGACATTAACGTCCACAGCTCTGACGAGATCGGTATTCTGTCAAGGGCCCTGCAAACCATGGCAACCTCCCTGCAGCAGCAGATCCGCATTGCAGACTCGGCCAACAAGGCAAAGAGCGCCTTTCTTGCCAATATGTCCCACGAGATCCGGACCCCCATCAATGCCATTCTGGGTATGAATGAGATGGTTTTAAGAGAGTCCAAGGACCGGGATATCAACGAATACTCCATGAACATCCGCGACGCCGGAAAAACCCTGCTCTCCCTTGTCAACAGCATCCTGGACTTTTCCAAGATCGAAGACGGCAAGATGGAGATCATCTCCGTAAACTACGACCTGGCAAGCGTCATCAACAACCTGGCCAACTCCGTATCCGAAAGAGCCAGATCCAAAGGCCTGGAATTCAAGGTAGAAGTGGATGAAAACCTGCCCTCCGTTCTGCAGGGAGATGATATCCGCATCACCCAGGTGATCATGAACCTTCTGACCAATGCCGTAAAATATACGGAAAAAGGCTCCGTAACCTTATCCGTATCCGATATCGGCCGCAGCAGCGGCTATGTCAGAGTCAAGGTGGCGGTTAAGGATACCGGCATCGGGATCAAAGAAGAGGATATGGGCAAGCTCTTTGAATCCTTTGAACGTCTGGAGGAAAAGAGAAACCGCAGCATCGAAGGTACGGGTCTGGGAATGGCCATTGTCAACAGGCTCCTTCGCATGATGCATACCACACTGGATGTGAAAAGCGTTTACGGCGAAGGATCGGAATTTTCCTTCATCCTGCGCCAACGGATCGTGGATCCGGAGCCCATCGGAGATTATACCGGCCGCCTTTCCAAGAGCAAAAACGGAGACGGCGCGGAAACCTTTATCTGCGCCCCGGATGCCGATATTCTGGTGGTGGATGACAACCTCATGAACCTGAAGGTGATCCGCAGCCTCATGAAGCGAAATCGCATCCAGCCCGACCAGGCCTCCTCCGGAATGGAAGCCATAGAGTTTATGAAAAAGAAAACCTATGACATTGTCTTTCTGGATCACATGATGCCCAAGATGGATGGTTTGGAAACCCTTGCAAAGCTCAAGGACGAAAACCTGATCCCCAGAAAAACCTTTATTATCG
>JAEEKV010000266.1 GCA_016282595.1 Lachnospiraceae bacterium | reverse complement strand
GGTCTAATAATGCTACAATGTCCATGAGAGTGATTTCCTCCTTGTTTTTTGTTTTTTCGTCGAAATAATTATACATTAGAGGACGATCACTCTCATTTTATTTTTTTATTCAACTGACAAATTCTTTACTCTATTAGCCGAAGCGGTTGCAACTTTTTACGAAAAATTGGTTTTTCTTAAGAAAGTTTTTGGCAAAATCGCACAAAAGCCAACGGAGGCTTTGTGCAAAGTGTCAATTTCAGGCGGGCCCTTCGGTGAATTTTTGGAAGGGCATTTTTCATGGGCTGTCTTGCGGAAAAAAGAGCGGTTTGATACTCTATTATATGGAAAAATGACAGGATGAAAAGCGTGCCTCGCAGGAAGGCAAAGGAGCGATAAAAATGGCAGAAAACAGCCGCAAACAGGGAGCACCCAGAAAAAGAACAACGCAGGGCGGAAGACCTGCATCAAATACAAGACCGGCTAACAGATCCGGAGCCGCCAGATCAGGGGCAGCAAGATCCGGAGCCAAGCGTCCGGCCGGAGCAGGCACCGCAGGGAGAAGCCAGAGCAGCAGCGCCTCCCGTCCGAGAAGCGGAGCATCCGGGGCGAGCAGAACAAACACAGCATCCGGAAGAAGCAACTATGCTGCTTCTGCAAGCCGGAACAACGGTTACAGTCAGAGAAGGCCCGTTAAGAAGAAAAAGAAAAGTATGCTGCCTATTTTGGCAATTGTAATTCTCTTTTCCATCGTGGGCATCGGAGCGGCTTTTATGCACCGCTTTACCGAGGATGCCAAAAAGGATCGCAGTCCTTATGTGATCGTGGATGGAACCGATATCAGCGGTCTTTCCGAGGAAAAGGCCATTGAAGCCATCATGAGCAAGTATCCCTGGAGCATCAAGGTTACCTATGAGGGCGGCGAGTATCCCGTGGATGATGTGCTGACCCCCATTGTTACCTCAGCAGTCAAGGAAGCCCAGGCAGAGGAAAAGGCCATCCTGGACAAGCTGGCAGCGGTGAGCTTCGAGGAGAAGGTAAAGCGCATGTTTGACGATGCGCCCCAGAGAGATCACATCGAAAAGACTTTGGGCAATCTGGAGAATACGGATTTCCTGGCAAGCCAGATCGCAGAGGAGCTTGGCTCCAAGCTGGGAAAAGAGCCCAAGGACAGCGAACTGTTATCCTTCCAGTCCGACGGCAGCTTTGAAGTGAGCGAAGGTGAAAAGGGCCTGGAGGTGAATCAGGAAAAGCTTTCCGGTGATATCAAGCACGCCCTTGAAAGCGGCAACTACACGGCAGAGATCCCCGTTACCATGGAGACCGTGGAGCCCCAGCTTTCCAAGGATGATTTTAAGACCTTAAGTACCTATACCACCAAGACCACTTCCAATGAAGCGCGTAACACCAACGTCAAGCTGGCAGCCCAGGCCATCAACGGAACCATCCTGGCACCCGGTGAGACCTTCAGCTATAACACGGTGGTAGGAAAGAGAACCCCGGAGAAGGGGTACAAGGAGGCACCTGCTTACGCAGACGGTCAGACAGTACAGGAATACGGCGGCGGCGTTTGCCAGGTATCCAGTACCCTGTACAATGCGCTCATCGGCGCCGGACTGGATGCCACAGAGAGAAAGGGCCATACCTTTGAGCCTTCCTACGTAACTCCCGGACAGGATGCAACCGTCAGCTACATGCAGCCGGATCTGGTATTTGTGAACACCACAGGCCATTCCATGGGTATCCGGGCATCTTATGCAAACCGTACGGTAACCGTGGATCTTTTCGGTGTACCTGTTCTGGAAGAGGGCGTAAAGCAGTATATGTCCTCTGAAAAGACCTCCACCATGGATCCTGCTTATGATTACGTAGAGGATCCCACCTGTCCCTTCGGAACAGAGGAGATCATTACAAAGGCTACCTCAGGAAGCGTCTGGAAGACCTATATCGTGAAGGAAAAGGATGGTCAGGTCATCAGCCGTGACTACCTGCATACCACCACCTATCGCGGACACCAGGGCGTAATCCGTACCAATACCACCAATCCTGCAGCGGCAGCACCTGCTCCCGCACCTGCACCGGCTCCCGAGGCAACTGTAGAGGCAGCGCCGGAAGCACAGCAGAATAACGAGGGTGAGGGCAAGAAAAAGAAGAAGAAAGAGAACACCGAAGCCCAGCAGGAAGAGAAAAAGCCCCAGCAGGAGGACAACGGCGGATCCAATCAGGAGGCTGAACAGCAGCAGGCAGCTGCCCAGGTGGCCGAGCAGCAGGGCGAAGGACAGTAATGTGTATATAGTAGCACAGTCAAATTGCACAACAAGATGTTGCGGTCCTCGGAAAATAAGGTCAATGTATCTGAAATTGCATTTAACCCCTTTACAAAGGCTTTAAAAAGTCTATAATGCAAAAGAAAACAAAGTGTGTTGATGGAAGCAGAAGGGAGGTCATTGTATGTCAGAATATAAGATCAGGCTTCAGAGCAGCGAGGTGAAAGATTTCGTTACCCGTGCCAGTGCATGTGACTTTGACATTGATGTGTCCTATAATCATCTTACCGTAGATGCAAAGTCGATTTTGGGCGTTCTGGCTATGGATCTGAGACAGATCCTGACAGTAAGCTGCAACGGATATAGTGCAGATTTTGAAAACTATCTGGCAGGGAAATATGCCGTAGCGTAAAAGAAGCAAAAAGGCAGAAGGCCGCTCCGAGGGAGCGGTCTTTTTTATGTATTGAAATCAGAACGCACGTTCTGTATAATCATCTTTAGAAGATGACAGTATGTAGCCGCTTAGCTAAGGCGGCAGGTTAGGAGCAGGAAGTTGGAGATCGTTCTTTCCGTTCGGGAATTTGTAGAATTTATGCTAAGAAGCGGAGATATCGACAACCGCGGGATCGGCAGTCCCGAGGATGCCATGTTAGAGGGCGCTCGGATCCACCGCATGATCCAAAAGCGTATGGGGTCGGAGTATGAGGCAGAGGTGCCCCTTTCCTTTACGGCAGAGTATCCGGACTATACCATTCGCATCGACGGCCGGGCAGACGGTATCATCCACAAGGACGGCAAGGTGGTGATAGATGAGATCAAGACCACCTACCGGGAGCTGGAGACGCTTGGAGATCCGCCCATCGTCCATTTGGCCCAGGCCAGGTGCTACGCCTATATGGTGGCCCGTGATGAGGAGCTGGATGAGATCGGGGTCCGGATGACCTATTGCAATATCAAAAGCCTGAAGATCCAATACTTCCATGAAAACCATACCAGACAGGAGCTTACAGCCTGGTTTGAAGATATTCTGGAACAGTACCGCAAATGGGCGGAGTTTTCCTGCAAATGGAGACAGGAAAGAAAAGAGAGCATCGGCCCCCTGGCCTTTCCCTATCGTTTCCGGGAAGGACAAAGAGAGTTGGCAGGGCAGGTCTATCAAACCATTAAAAATAAACGAAAGCTGTTTATTCAGGCGCCTACCGGCGTGGGAAAAACCTTATCCTGCGTCTATCCTGCCATTAAGTCCATAGGAGAGGAATGTGCGGACAAACTCTTTTATCTGACGGCTAAGACCATTACGGCCTCTGTGGCAAGGGAGACCTTTTCCCTCCTTCGGGCAGAGGGGCTGAAGGCCAAGGTGCTTTCCGTCACGGCCAAGGAGAAGATCTGTCCCTTGGAGGAGATGGAGTGCAATCCGGATGCCTGTCCCTATGCCAAGGGGCATTTTGACAGGATTAATGACGCTGTCTATGAGCTTTTGACTACGGAGGATGAATTTGATCGGGACAGGATCCTGGAGGCAGCAAAAGAGCATATGGTATGCCCTTTTGAGATGTCCCTGGATATGAGCCTGTTTTCCGATGTGGTGATCTGTGATTATAACTACCTCTTTGACCCCTACGTGAAGCTGAAGCGCTTTTTTGCCCAGGGGGTTCGGGGGCCCTACCTGTTTTTGGTGGATGAGGCTCACAACCTCTTGGAGCGTGGACAGAAGATGTACAGCGCTGAGATCGTAAAAGAGGATATCCTGGCCCTTCGAAAGGAGATCCGGGGCTCCCGGACGAAGCTGGGACGGTATCTGGATCGGGCCAACAGGAAGCTTTTGGAACTGAAAAAGACCGCCATCGGGGAAGTGAGCCCGGTGGATACAGAGCCTGTACATCAGGCCTTTATGAAGCTTTACGGGGAGATGGCAGAGTTTTTGGAAAATGCCCCTGCCGACCATCCCGCAAGAGAGGCGGTGCTGGACTTTTATTTCCTTCTAAAGCGCTATATGGACGTGCTGGAACGCTATGATGAAAACTACTTAACCTATACGGAGATGCGCCATGACGGCTCCTTTGTGATCCATCTGCTTTGTGTGGATCCCTCGGATCAGCTGAAGGCCTGTTTTGAGCAGGGAGTTTCCTCTATCCTGTTTTCGGCCACCCTTTTACCTATTCAATACTATAAGGGGCTTTTGGGAGGCACCGAGGAGGATTATGAGGTTTACGCCAGAACGTCCTTCTCGGAAAAGCAGTTCAGACTTATGCTGGCAAGAGACGTCACCAGCAAATACACCGAGCGGGGCCTTACCATGTATCGCAGGATTGCTTCCTATATAAAAGAGATCACTCAGGCAAAGCCCGGCAACTATATGATCTTTTGTCCGTCCCACCTGTTTTTACAGGAGGTTTGTGCGGTTTATGAGCAAAGCTTCTATGATCCGGACAGCGAGGAAATGCTGGTGCAGGAGAGTGAGATGAAGGAGGAGCTCAGAGAGGCGTTTTTACAGCGTTTTATGCCGGATTCTGCGAATCTGCTGCCTGATAACGCCATACAGACGAAATCCATTCTGGGCTTTTGCGTCCTTGGAGGTATCTTTTCAGAGGGGATAGATTTAAAGGGAGAGAGCCTCATCGGCGCCATTGTGGTGGGCACGGGACTTCCCCAGATATCTATGGAAAGGGACCTTTTAAGGGGCTATTTTGATCGTCATGATAAGGACGGTTTTGACTATGCCTACCGTTTTCCGGGCATGAATAAGGTGCTGCAGGCTGCAGGCCGGGTGATCCGTACCGTAGAGGATCGGGGCATCATCGCCCTTTTGGATTATCGTTTTTGTCAGCCCTCCTATACCAAGCTGTTTCCCAGGGAATGGAGGGATCCCCGTTTTGTGACGGCGGAGACAGTGGCCTTGGAAACGGAGAGTTTTTGGTCGGATCTGTCTGAGTGAATGCGCAGTTTTTTCTCAAATTTTTCTTTGTGATTTTTCGAGAGCTTT
>JAEEKV010000265.1 GCA_016282595.1 Lachnospiraceae bacterium | reverse complement strand
TTGAGCTGGTCGATGCTTCCCAGAAGGGATCCGTAGTACCAAAGGGATACGGGATAAGACATCTCGGTCATGGGATAATCTCTATAGTAGGCCTCCGAATTACAACGGGCCTCTCTCACATGTTCGGAGCCGTGTACATCATCGATGAACATATCCTGGTCGGTCTTCATGAAATACCGATAAAGTCTGTCGTCATCCGTTGCGGTGTAGCCTGCATCCCAGGTGGTATCGCCGTTGTAGTACTTTCCGGCCAGTTCCACAATATTCCAGGCGTGGGTATCACTGGTAACGACGCGGCAGGAAACTCCCATCTTTCGCATCATACGGTAAAACAGGTTGGCGTAGCCCTGGCAAACAGCGGCGCCGTCATGAACTGCACCGTAGGAGGAACGCATGGGCCCGTAATGGGGATTCTGCTCCAGATGATAGTAGTCATATACGATGTACTTAGTCATATACCAATATACCAGGCGGATCTTTTCCTGATCCGTAGCACCTGCCAAGTTAAATTTCTGGATAAAGGAGGTAATGAAGGCATCCACGTACTTTTCCTGCGCCAGGGTTGAGAAATACTTCACATAAACATAGTAGCGGATCTTGCTTTTCCCCACATACTGGTAGCTGACTCTCCAGGCTGCGGTACTCCAGAACAGGTAATCCCCTTCATCGGGTGCGGTGAAAAGATTGTCCTCATAGGGAAGACTTTGTACCTTCTTCAGGGACATGAGCTGGCTGTTGTCGCTGCCCATCTCCATATCGAAGATGATCCTTTCCTTTCTCTTTACCATCTGCTTTCTCAGATAATCGGTGGCGGAGCTTTCCGTATAGAACATGCTCACGCCCTCGGCATTGATGGTTTCTTCCTCTCCCGGCTCCCTGTCTGCATCCAGATCCTCCAGGAAGGAATCGGGATCTCCGTAAAGGGCAAAGAATTCCTCCGGCTCCAGCACCTGCATATCAGGACCCATGGGGGCGTCGGAGGCAGCGTCTGTTGTCTGAGCTGTTCCGTCTGTAGCTTCACTGCCGGTGGCGGCGTTCAGATCTTCGGTCTCCTCACCGCTCTGGGCGGAAAGTGCCTCACTGTTCTGGGCCTCATAGACCTTCATGGCAGCCTGTAGCTCCTGGGCCGTTTTCTCAGCTGCAGCCTCATCAAAAGGGGCCAACTCCAGAAACTGCCTGGAGATCTCATCTCCCAGATACTGTTCTGCCTTTACATCCGTAGGCTGAAATGAAAAAAGAAGGATCATCATAAGCAGAAGCATACCGCTCAATCGTCCCCTTCTCTTCATCTCCGTTCTTCTGTTGGATTCCTGTTTTCTCATATACTTACCTTTCCTTCTTCTGCTTCACGAGCAGGTTTCCCTCCATCCGGTGCCCTGTCCATGTTTATTATCTACTCGTGTTGGCGGCTCAGTGGCCGCCTGATGTTACTTACTGTTTTATATATAGTACTTATAGAATTGCGGCTGCATGTTCCTGTATCTATATCACACGCCCACCGTCACGGGATTTTCCTCGGTTCCCGTCAGCTTCTCAAGGCCCGCTTCTCTCTCCGCCTCTTCCATAAACCGTGCTCTGGTATCTGCACCCAGTACCGGAAGATCCGTTAAGGACTTCACGCCGAAGGAGCGAAGGAACTGCTCCGTGGTACCGAACAAGATAGGCCGTCCGGGAGCTTCCTTTCTTCCTACCTCACCGATGAGATCCAGTTCGATCAAATGGTTTACCACATGCTCGCAGCTTACGCCTCTGATCTTATCGATCTCCGCCTTTGTAACGGGCTGCTTGTAGGCCACGATGGAAAGGGTCTCCAAAATGGCTTCCGTGAGATTGTACTTTTTCGGTGCCTTTACCAATCTCAGCAAATCCTCATAGTACTTGGGAGCCGTACACATCTGTACGCTGTCTCCCAGCTCGGTAATGGTCATGCCGCCTTCCCGCTCTTCATATTCCTGCTTTAATGCATCCAGAAGTTTTCTGGTCTTGGTCTCGTCCTCTTCTATAAGCTCAGCCAGTTTTGCGATCTCCACCGACTCTCCCATGGTGAAAAGAGCCGCCTCCAAAACGGACTTTTTTCTGCTATCTGCTTTCGTCATTTTTCCTGCTCCTTTGGCTTATACATCTGCAGCCACGGCTTCCATCAATACGCGCTCTGCCTCTTCATCCATCTCCCGGCCTGTGATCTCGATCTCTCCGAAGGTCTCCTCCTGCTTGATATCCACAGCGCCAACCTTCATAAGCTCCAGCACCACCAGGAAGGTTACAATGACCTCCACCTTGGAATTCTGTTTTTCCAGAAGATCCTTAAAGCTGATCTTTTTGTGATCCCGGAGATAATGGACGATGTATCCCGTCTTTTTCTCCATGCTGACTTCCTCACGCTCGATCTTACCAAAGCCTGCACGGATGGGATCGATCTTATCCTCCTGGCGCTTGATGGCTGCCTCAAATATCTCACGAAGCTGTTTTAAGGTGATATCGGAAAGCATATCCCCCAGCTCCGGCTTGGGTACGTACTCGCTGATCTCCTTCGGAACCGTCTTGACCTTGTAAAAGTTCTTTCTGGCATCGATGTGCCGATCCGCCAGTTCCTTTGCCATGTACTTGTACATTTTGTATTCCAGCAGCTTTTGTACCAGTTCCTCCCGGGGATCTTCCTCCTGGCCTTCCTCATCCTGCTGACGGGGAAGCAGCATCTTACACTTGATATCAATGAGCGTAGCCGCCATTACCAGAAACTCGCTCAGGGTATTCATATCCTGATGCTGCATTTTATCCAGATACTCCAGGTACTGATCCGTGATCAACACAATGGGAATATCATAAATATCCACTTTATTCTTTTCGATCAGAAACAGCAACAGTTCAAGGGGTCCCTCGAACACCTGCAGTTTTACTTCCAGTGCCATGGTATCTTTCCTTTATCTATTTCAAATTCTTACGTTCATTCAATGATGAGATTCACAAGCTCTCCCGGGTTAAACAATCTGATGGGCAACGTGTGAACTCCAAGTCCCCTGCTGACGATCATAGTCTTTCCGTCTTCGTCAAACCGTCCCCCGTCATACTTGGGGAAAAATGCGATCCTGGGGGAAACCACTCCGCCCAAAAGCGGAAGTCTTACAATGCCGCCGTGAACATGTCCTGCCAGCACCAGATCCGCTCCCCACTCCTTATAGGTGGAAAAGTAATCCGGATTGTGTGCCATGAGGATCTTATATCCCGGCTCCGTCACGGGTTTTAACCACTTTTGCATCCTGTCAAGCTCCAACTGTTGCAGGATCCCTCTTTTATAGTAGCGTTTGTGAACCTTCAGGCCGGAAAGGGTTACGCCGTATTCTTCCAGGTAAATGGAATCATTCACCAGGCTCACTACGCCCAGATCATCCAGGCCTTGCTGCAGTCTCTCTCCCGCATCGCCGTAGCGCTCGGGATATAAAAACAATCTATGCTCGTGATTGCCGTAGGCGTAATATACCGGGTATTTTTTCCGGAGCCTTTTTACAAACTCCAAGGTCCACTGCACATCCACACCGGGATGGGCCTTCATCATATCTCCGCCGATGAGAATAAACTCCGGCTCACAGGCATCAATGGCTGAAAAGAGCTTGTCGTTGTTCTGCCCATAGACCTTCTCGTGCAAGTCCGATAAAAAAACGCACCGAAAGGGGCGTTTTTTTTCGCCGGTTGAAAACCGGTACGTCACCGTCACAAAACGGTTTGTATCCGCGATCACACAGATCACCAGCAGCAGGATGATCACCGCCGCTGCGATTAAGAGCACCTTTACCATTTGTTATCTCCAGCGATGTTCCCGGTACCAGTTCAGCACCGCCTGTCTCTTTTCCCTGACCTTTCCGGTCACGGCATCCTTCTTATCATGTACCAGCTCCAGGGCCATATCTCTCTTGTCCTGCATGATGCCGATGGCAAGATCTTTTTTATCATGCATCATTTCCAGAGCCATGTCACGCTTATCCTGCATCATCTCAATGGCAAGATCCTTTTTCTCCCCTACCAGATGAATGGCATTGGTGGTCTTCTCTCTGGCCAAAGCTGCCGCCTGCATGCTGCGCTCGGTAATGGACTGCTGCACGTCGATATGCAGGGCCAATAGCACATGATAGATAAAGTCGATCATATAAGCGGCCAGGATCACAAAGCATACCACTTTACCGAAAAGCGGCGGGATCATAGCCGTGCGAAACAGGGTGTAGGGATGCAGCCACTTCACTACGATAATGCCGTACAATCCCCAGCCCAGGGTACTTTCCAGACAGATGATTCCGTCATAGTTAAAGGGCTTTTCATTGTAATCCCACCAGAAGTCTCCTAAGAAAAACTGCATTAGTCTGCCCACGAAGAGCTCAAAGATGGTAGCTCCTACTGCACTGACCACGTAAAGTACGGGCCAGGATGCACGAAACGGGGAAAGCACCACCGCTCCGATGGTAGCCCCGAAACCGTAGATGGGGCAAAAAGGACCAAAGCCAAACCCTCTGTTGGTCAGCTTCTTTTCACAGATGCTCATGTAAGCGGACTCTACCAGCCAGCCGAGAATGCTGTAAATCACAAAGCACTCCACCAACTGCAGTCTGGTTACATGCAGAAACTCCGGTGCAATATGTAACGGAAACATCTCATACCTCATTTTTTCAAAACAGCCGGGCCGCCGTTGACCCGATCCACTCCTCAAGGTATATTGCGCTGCAGGTTTCTTATATATATGCAAACCACTCTTGTGTCCGCGGAACGCAAAAAACGCAATATATTGTGAAGTATAGCATACCTGCTAAAGTTTTGCAATGTTTGAATCCATTGTAAAAAAGCACTCTGTATCTTTACTATCACGGTTCAGCCCCTGCTTCTCAACAACTGATCATCATGCGCCCGATCATCAGCCTTCACAATACTTACACGTCTTTTCTTTTTTGCCTCATAGAGAGCCGCATCAGCTTCTCCCGCCAGTTCTGCCACAGAATAATTCTCCGAACAGGTAAACAGATGGCAGCCGGTGGAAAACTCCACATAATACGGTTTGTCACAGTGTTCATTAAACTCCCGTATCTTTTCCTTCAAACGTTCCATAACGGCTTCAGCATCCCGATCTGTCTCACAGATCATCAGGGATATAAACTCATCGCCGCCGATCCTGCCGCAGACAGTTCCATCTTCCCTGAAACCGCATACCGTTTCTTTCAGGATTGCAGAAGCATTCTCCAAGGCAAAATCTCCGTCCGTATGTCCGAAATCATCATTGATCTGCTTTAAATGGTCGAGATCGGAGAAAAAGAGAACTGCCCTGCTCCCGGCGTGTGCGGCCACTTCTTTCATGGCACGTTCCATAAATCCGCGGCGGTTATACAGCCCTGTCAAGGCATCTGTTTCCGAAATAAAGCCCAGGACCTTGTTTTTGTCATTTAATTCCTTCAGTGTCTCATACAGCTGCTGTTTCGCTTCATTTTCCTGTCTGCTGATCTGCATATAGGCCTTGGCGGTACTGATCTGCAGTGCAACACCATACAACAGGCCGATGGACGACGCTTCGATCTCGCAGAGCATAATACCATATTGGAAAGCTTTGGCAAACAGCATAAACGCCACACAAGTATGATCCGGCGTAGACGGATAATGAGAGGAAAGCCCATCCTTCTGTGTAACGATGGGACGGTTTCCCTGATCATAGAGTTT
>JAEEKV010000264.1 GCA_016282595.1 Lachnospiraceae bacterium | reverse complement strand
TTCTCTCCTTCCAATCCTTCAAACAGGCAAAGAAGCTCTATGTCGAAAAGGCTCCGGGCAAGGAGGAGCAGCCCTCCCCCAATAAACGCTCGGATATCAGGGAAGCACTGCATCAGGATATGGTGCTTCCCAGGATCACCACTGCCATCAGAAGATGGCTGCAGGAAACCAGGTTCTCGGATTTTTGCAACGCCATCACTGACCGGGTAAAGGGTCAGGAGGACGTAGAGATGGTGGTAGTGACTATCTACAACTATTTACGCCGGGTGGCCAACGGCAGATTTCATAACAACAATATCCTTATGGCAGCTCCCTCCGGATGTGGGAAAACCGAGACTTACCGCGCCGTAAAGGACTACTTCGCCAAGGCCATTCCCGGCCTTGTGATCTATCAGATCGATATGACCTCCATTACGGAGGAGGGGTTTAAGGGAAAAAACACCGTAGATCTGGTAAGACCCCTGGGGTCCGAAAGCGGCGGCATCGGCATCGTCTTCATGGACGAGTTCGACAAAAAGTTAGTCCCCTCTTACTCCGGCAGCGGCAGCAACGTGAACCTGGCGGTGCAAAGCCAGATCCTGACTCTCATCGAGGGCCGTCAGGTCAGCGACAAGGACCTGGAGATCCACACCGGATTTACCATGTTCCTGGGCATGGGTGCCTTCGATCCCTGCAGAAAGGAAAAATCTGTAAAGGAGACCCACATCGGCTTCGAGCAGACCAGCATCGAAGGGGAGGATCACTACGCAAACATCACCCGGGAGGATATGATCAAGTCCGGTGCCAGCTACGAGCTCATCGGCCGTTTTTCCACGGTCATCAACTATCACAAGCTTTCGGAAAAGACCATCGATGAGATCATCAACGGCCTCTTAAAGGCAGAGAGCGAGACCATCGGCTGCAAGGTCACCATCTCCAAAAACATGCGCAGGCTCCTGCATGATCAGGCCAACGGGAAGTTCGGCTGCAGGATCTTAAAAAGCATGATCCACGACAACGCCCTGCGGGGTTTTCTGAAGCTGGTAAAGGCAGACGAAAACCCGGACAAATGCTCCCTCTTTATTAAGGATGACGGCACGGTGGAGTGCCGCATCAAAAAGGAGGAAGCATGCCGGGATGAAAAAATTCACATTTTCAACTAAAAGTTAAATGCATTTTTATTTCGATTGTGTTATGATATGAAAGTTCCCCATTCAACTGTTTATTTCGGGGCCTGACTTGCCGAAATAAAATATGCGCCTACTCGCGTATCGAGTAGAGAAGGAGGAATTTATGCACTATCGTCCTGAATATGACATGCAGGTGATCGGCCGAAACCTGCGCCGTCTCAGACAGGCCAAAAACCTTTCCGTCGAAGACGTGAAAGAATACCTTTGCCTGGGGTCCGTACAGGCCGTATATAAATACGAAAAGGGTAAGAGCTACCCCCAAGCAGACACCATGTTTGCCCTGATGGAGCTTTACGAAGCAGGGCTTAACGACATCATAAGAGAACACGAAGAGGACGAAATGTCCTCTTCTGTTATTTTAGGGATTATTTCAGATTTCATCTTCCGATCACATACTTGCAGATGGGATTTCCCTTGGCGGAAAACTTCTGCTCGTATTCGGTCATGACGTTTCCTTCCATCAGCGCCGGATCAGCGTGAAGATCATAGGTAACCACATCCGCCTTCCAGCCTGCTAAGGGAAGCTGCTCTATGGCAAAATCAAACAAATCTCTGTTATCGGTCTTAAACTCTACCTTTCCCTCCGGAATCAAAACCTTGTCATACAAAGCCAAGAACTGCTTGGAAGGAAGCCTGCGTTTTGCGTGGCGATCCTTGGGCCAGGGATCGGAAAAGTTCAGATAGATCTTTTCCACTTCATAAGGAGCAAATACGTCGCAAAGCTCTCTGGCATCCAGGCGGATCAGCCGTAAGTTAGCAACTGCTAACTTTTCATCGGTTGTCTCTTCTGCAATGACTTCATCCGTATCCTCCCACACATGTCTGCCGCCGGATAACTTCTGCACCGCCCGTACCAAAACGGAGGAGTACATTTCAATGCCGATGAAATTCACATCGGGATTACGGTTTGCCATTTCAATGATGAACTGTCCTTTTCCCATTCCGATCTCAAGGCGGATGGGATGGTCGTTTCCGAATACTTCCTGCCACCGACCCTTTACTTCTTTGGGCTCATCGATGACATAGGGGCTTCTGTAAAGTGCTTCTTCACTGCCCGGTATATTTCTAAGTCTCATACTTCCTGTTTCCTTTTAGTTTCTTTTCCACTTGCTTCTGCTGTTTCGATGGTTGTAGTATGTGGTATTCAGCTGTTTTTCCCTGGCCCGGTCCTTGCTGATGCGATTATGCACCTTGGTCTGGCGTCTCTGCCAGGATCCGGTTCGCCGAAGAGGCTTTTCCTTTTTTCTGAAATTCACATTTTGTCGGTTCACATGTCTGGAGGCCAGATAGGATCTGATGCTTCCCAGAATGATAGTCAGCAAAAGCAGGGATACAAACACGATGACAAAATTGCGGATCCACTTTTTGATGTTCACATAGTAAAGGGTTTCCTTATGGCCTACGTTATTCCCCGTGGGATCATAAAAATCAAAGCCCTTGGTGGTATTGGACAGCACCACGGCAGCACTGCCAAGTGGCTTGTTTTCATAGGAATACTCGATGGTGGCGATGCGCTGGGGATCCGAGGGATCGGCGGCATCGCTCATGAAAGCATCCAGCTCGTCAAAGGAAAGGGTATTGGGCATTACGATGGTATCATCTGCATCGATGGCTACCAGGGACTGGTTGGTGCCCAGGGCGTCATTTTCAAAAAAGGCGGAATCCCGGATGGTATAGCGGGTCTCGTTTTCTGCCACATTCACCTTTTTGAAATTGTCAAAGCCGTAATCAAACAGGGTCATGGTGTCCAGATACTGGTTGGGAGAATCCTCCCGCATGACCACGCAGATCAGACGAAGACCGCCCCGCTCCGCACAGGTTACCAGGGTCTGATGCGCCACGGTGGTATATCCGGTTTTTCCTCCCACATAACCGTCATAGGTATATTTTCCACGGGTGAGCTGGTTGTGGGTATAAAGCTCGATATCGTCCGGCTGCTTCCGGGCAGGAGGAATGTGATAGTAATTGGTACCGGAAATTTTCGCCAGAGTTTCGTTGGCAAAAAAGGCCCGCCCGATCTGTGCCAGATCATAAGGTGTGGTGTAATGGTTGTCATCATGCAACCCGTTGGTGGTTACAAAATGGGAATCCTGACAGCCAAGCTCCGCTGCCCTTTGATTCATGAGATCCACAAAGGCATCGATGCTGCCGCTGACATGCTCGCCGATGGCGTTTGCCACCTCGTTGGCGGAATACACCAAAATACCATAGAGGCACTGCTCCACAGTAAGCTCCTGTCCGATATCAATACCCATGTTGGAGGAAGAACGTTCTATGCTGTTGACTGCTTCCTTGGAAAACTTTACGGTTTCCGAAAGCTCGCACCGTTCTGCTGCAATGAGGGTGGTCAGGATCTTGGTGGTACTGGCGGGATACAGTCTTTTGTGGATGTTCTTTCCGTATAAAACCGTACCGGTCTCTGCCTCGATGAGAATGGCGCCTTCTGCGGAAACTGCAGGTCCCTGGGGCCAGCGGGGGATCTCATTGGTTTCGATGATGCCTGCCGTGGCCGTAGCTGCTTCTTCCTCGGAAGTGGTATCCTGCTCCGAGGCAGGTTGATCCGTCTCGGTATCCTCTAAGATCTCCGACAGGGTCTTATCTGCTACGCTGCTTTCCGGCTCCGCCTCTTCTTCATCCTCAGTCTCTTCTGTGGCTGCTTCCGTTTTTTTCTTCTTGGCGCTGTCCTGCTGTGAGGATTCCGATTGTGATGTTTCCTGCTGAGAATTCTCCTGCCGGGTTTCTCCGGTTTCCTCTGTAGTCTCCTCTGTGGTATCCGGCTCTGTCATGGTTGCAAGAACCGTCATGGGAGCCAGAAGGTCAACCGGAACAGAAAAAAACAATGCTGCGATCAGAAGCATGGAAAGGAATTTGGATCCCGGTTTTTTGTAATTGGAATGATGATTTGTATGCTTCATGAATAGTCGTATTATTGGTCTTTCGGTTGGTCCTTCGGTTGTTTCTTTTTTCGTTTCACGGGCTGGTACTTTTTCTGGGCTTCCAGCACCTTATCCCGTTTTTCCAAAATCACTGCAAGCTTTTGCTCATCAATGAGTTTCTGGGTTTTATCCACATAGACGCAATCACTTCCGGAAGGATAAAGGGCATGGTTTCTCAGCCGCACCTTATGCTTCACATAACCGTGAACGGGGCACTGGGAAACGCCGATGAAAAAGCGTCCCGTGGGGGTAAACCAGCGCACCTTTTTGTGGACATTTTTATCACAGATATAGCAGCGCATGGAGGAAACTTCCTTATCCGCCATGGCCGATGCCTTGTCCGGAAAACTCCGGGAAATATACTTGCTGTATCCGGGAAAGATCTTGTGGATCTCCTGCTCCTTGGTCTCCGGAAGAGTGAACACATCGTAGGAGCAGTACTGCTCCACATCCTTATCCAGCTGCTCAAATACCTTGGCTGTATAGTAGGCATCCGCAGAGGCTCTGTGGAACTCCTCCTTTTTTTCAATACGCAGAAAATCGATGGCATATTCCAGATTTCGTCTGCTCTTTCCGTCCTCACAGTCAATGGAAAAGAGCTTTTGTACATCCAGATAGGAAAAGGGCCCTTTTTCCAGGGGTTTCATTTTAAAGTACTGCATATTTCTCTGCAGCTCCAGAAGATCCTGATTGCCCCAGGTGCAAAAAACCGCATCATCGCCGCACCATTCCAAAAAATCATCACAGACCTGCACAAAGGGTCTGCACTGGGAGAGCTGTTTCATATTCACATGCAGCATCCGCTCGATGATCTGGGGCATATCCCGGTAAACCTTCGGTTTTATCAGTTCCTGAAAACGATCCACCAGGGCTTTGTTTTCATCCAGCTTGACGGCACCGATCTCAATGATCTCAAAGGGGATCTGTTCATGATGGCGGTCTTTTTTCCCAAGCTTTCCCTGATTCCATTCCAGGTCAAATACAATGTAATGCATAATCCTTACCCAACTTCTCGGTTAACGGTGTCTTTCTTATTTTAAACGCTAAGACATTCTTTGTCTATCAATCTATTTGCTGTTTTTCACATCATCCGTATAGACACCATCTATTGCACCGCCTTTCAGGGCGGTGTTTTTTTCTTTTCCGTTAACAGTATGAATAAAGAGGGGCACGCCTGTTTTTTGCATTTCCTTTATAAAAACATTGTTTTCCAGGAAACGTTTTTCAAAGGTGAAAGCCACCAGAGGATGGGAGGCAGCAAAAGACTGATGCTCTTTTGTATCGAGTTTCTTACCTTCCGGCAGCTGATAGAGGGTATAGATGATGTGATCAAATCCCAGATCTCTGACGAGATCATATTCATTTTCACTGTAAATCTGTACGATCACCCGGTCCTGAAGCTGCGGTGCATCTTTCGCAATCCTGTGACAAAGACGATACAATTCATTTCCGAAGGTTCCGTCCTCATACTCTGTTTCCTTGATATCCGTAATGAGCACAAGGTCTTGGTGACTTTCCATAAAGGATATAACATCTGAAAGACTCATGGGCGTAAAGGAACCCTTGATCTTCTGGTCCATAAACTCTGCCTTGGACAGGGGCTTTTCATCTTCTTTCGTGACCTCTTTTCCCTGCCACTTTGCAAGGTCGCTCCATTTGTGCAGACATACCACTTCATCATCAGAGGTAAAAGCAAAGTCCAGCTCTACCATGCGGTTTCCCGCTTCATACATATTGTTAAGGCTCTCCAAAGAGTTAGTATAGGTTAACTTTTTTCCGCTCTCATCTTTGATACGCCCGCCGGCATGAACAATAAATCCGTCATTTGTAAGGGCTTTCTGCATCTTTTTGATCTTGCCCTCTGCCGACTTGGCATTCGAATTCATTCTACCCTGCAGCCGGCTGTAGCGGATGGTTCTATAATTCGTGAGCAGATCTTTATAGGAAGCTTCGGCCTCTTCCGGAGCTAAAAAACCATTCTCATCATAGCATCCTTGGGAGGTAATGATGGGAAGGGTTTTTCGCAAATCCCAAAGATAGCGCTGCAGGGGAGATTTCTTCATGCCTGCTGCATCCGCCATAATGGAGGAAAGATAGTTCAGGCTGATGGTGCCGTAATCCTTCTCCTCAATATCATAATTTGTCCAGATCACATAGGGCA
>JAEEKV010000263.1 GCA_016282595.1 Lachnospiraceae bacterium | reverse complement strand
CGTCAAAGGTGCCCGGTATAAAATACCTATGATGCGGACAATGATCCCTGCTACTGCCAGAACTCCTGCCTGCACCACGAAATTTCCACGTCTGCTGTTTGCCTTGTTTTGACTGCTCATAAAACTCCCGAAACGCCCGAAGCCAGGCTCCGGGCGTTCTTTTTCATTCTTCCTTCATTTGTGCTTTTGCACATTCTTACTTCTTGTTCATCGTATAAAGACTATAGGTGGTATAACCCTCTGTCTTATCCTTGGTCTTCATATAATACACTCTGATCACGGTTTCCGGGAACAATGCATTATGGATCCGTTTATTGTAGTCATCCTGCTCTGTATAAGCATACTTGGTCACCAGCTTGATATTGGCATTGTTCTTGATCTTTTTGTAGGTATAGGATCCCTTGCTGTCAGGCTTTCCGATCTCCATACGGACAAACTTATAACCCTTGTTCATCTGAACGGAAACCTTCCCCGAGGTCTTCGTCAAATACGGGCCATATTCATAAAGCAGCTTTCCTCCGTATTTGAACGCCTTAATGGGTGAATCATAGCTGTAATTGGTGGTCACGGTGATGGTCTTTTTACATCTGATGCTCCCATCTGCCTTGATCACATCAAAAGTTACCTTATAGGTTCCCGCCTTTTTGGCAAAGAAGGAAATCTTCACATCACCGCGGCTGATCACGGTCTTTGTGGGATAGCCGATATACTTGTTATTCTCATCATAAGGGCTTGCGCTGTAATCCTTGCTCTTACTTTTTTGATATTTGTTCTCTGTGATCTGGGCGATCAGGTTGGGACTGGAGGATTTTACGTTGCCAACAGTATCTCCCTCAAAGCTGACATCCACATCGGTATAGGCACCGCCGCCTCTTGCATAGTTATAAGCATAATCCACAGACAGCTCTTCCCTGTCATTATATTTGACTCCGTTTACCTCATCACGTACATACTCAGCATGTACCGGCACAATCCATAAAGCAGCACATGCAACAGCCGCTGCCGCTGTCTTGATCCAAAAGCTTTTGGTCATTATCTTACGCATCTTTTTTCCCTCCCTTATTTCTTATAGATCTCTACGGTATTTGTCTGCTGGATGCCCAGTTTTTTGTCCTGCACCGTGATCCTGACAAACGTAACGGGATAAATGTAATTGACATCAGAACCGCTTTCGTTTGCGTAAGAAGCGTCCGGATCATCAAAACCATAGGAATAATCTACATTTGTAAAAGTCTTTTGTCCGGAAAGGGTGATCTTTTTGTTATTCTTGGTGGTCTTGTACTGCACCTCTCCCTTTGCATCATAGCCGCCGTATTCGATCTTTTTCAGTGCAAAATCCTTACCGACCTTAACAGAAAGCTTTCCCGAACCCTTTGTGGTTACCAGATTCGAAAACTCCATTGTCTTTCCTGCATAGCTGATCTTCTCAATCATGGATGTGTAACCGAAGATCACCTTGATCTTTTTCCTGGTCAGCTGCTTCTTTCCCTTCTTAACGGTTACATTGAGATAATAGGTTCCGTCCTTGGGGGAAAATACGGCGATCGTGGCAGCTCCCTTAAATTGTATCTCTTTACCCTCTTTGTCCTTGAGATTATAGTTGCTGTGATAACCGTTTTCTCCAATGGATAGAGATGTATATGTCACCTTTGCCACTACCCCACCGGTTGCCTTCACCGACACAGAACAGTCATTGCTGGGCAGCATGATCGTAGTAGAGTTAGAAATGTCATTTGCATACGCACGAAAAGCGGTCTGATATCCTACACCACTCTTGGCATCCAGCACATAGGTGCTGGTCTTTGCTTCCTTTGCGGATACGTCTCCCACAAGCAGGAAGAGCATCGCAAGAGAAAACAGCATGGTCAACAAGGTTTTTGTTGCGGTTTTTGATTTCATACTCTTGTCTCCTTTTTTGATTATATTGATGAAACCGTCCTGTTATACCGAGAACCGGGACAGCGTTTCATTCATCTGCTCAGACAGGCGCTTAAAGGACTGGGCGGAAGCCTCGAGCCGCATCATGGTGCTTGTCATAAACTGGGCGTTTGACATGGTTTCGTTGGTAGCAGTCTGATTCTGACGGGAGATATCCGTCAGATCCTTTACCACATCCACAATGGCTTTTGAAGATTGATCCAAAAGTGCGGTTTTGGAACGGATGGTCTCAATACTGGACAGGGAGTTGGATACCCCTCTTGCCACCGCTGCCGTCTGGTCCATGGTCTCATCCAGCTTATCCTGCTGCTGGTTGATGGCGTGGCGCATTTCCTTCATGGTCTCTGCCATCTGCTCGGACTCGGATAACAGACCTACGATGATGGCTTCGATCTCCTGTGCAGAGATATTGGACTGCTCTGCCAGCTTGTTGATCTGCTGGGCTACTACTGCGAATCCCTTTCCGGCTTCTCCGGCTCTCGCTGCTTCGATGGATGCATTCAGGGATAAAAGATCCGTTTCGTCTGCAATATCCTGGATCACTCCCGTCGCTTTCCGGATGGACTGGATGGTAGTATCCAGAGCTATGAACTGTCCGGAAACCTTGGTGATGACGTTGATCATATCCTCGGTGGATTCATTAAGCTGCTCGATGATCCGCTCTTCGGCTGCTTCTGCATCCGACATTCTGGAGCTGCTGGCTGCCAGGGTATCGATCTCCTGACGGATCAGGGTGATCTGCTCTCCTACCTGGGCCATGGTATATTTTGCTTCGTCGGTTTCCTGGGTCTGGGTTACGGACCCCTGGGCTACCGCATCCAGAGACTGGCATACATTATCTACGGTCCGGGAGGTATTTGCAGCCATTTCGGACAATACCTCTGAAGAGGTGTCCAGATCGTCTGCAGTATCTTTTACATTTCGGATAAACTCTACCAGATCGGACTGTACCTGTACGCATTTTCCGTACATGTCGCCAAGCTCATCATTTTTGTTTTTCAGGCTGTAATCAACACTGCCGGAGGAAAGATTTCCGCTGGCAATGGCATCCAGCAATCCTTTGATGGTATCAATACCGCTCACAAGAGATTTTGACATCAAAAGAATTAAGGCTACGGCGATTGCCAAAAGAAGCAGGCTTACCAGGATCATCACCAGATTGGTTTTTACGATCCCGCTTCTTGCAGATTTGGAATCCTTTGCCACCTCAATGGCACCGATCACTGCACCGTTTTGATCCGTAATGGGCTGATAGCACACATAGTAGCGCTGCTTTCCGATCTTGGTATTGGGAAGGTAGGCTCGCTGTTTGGCAAAGACCAACTCCTCCGTCTCAGGGTCAATCTGTGTTCCCTTCAGAGAGGTACCGTCTTTTTCACAAAGGGTAGTGATCAGTCGGCTTCTCTTGCCCCATACGTCGATATACAGGGAAATGTCATAGCCGCTTCGATCCTTCAAAAACTGCAGCATCTCCATGGTTTCTGAAAGCTTCTGATCACCCTTCTTGGCGATTCCCGCATTGTCGATGGCATAGTTGCCGGGATAGAGATTTGCGTAGGTCAGCTCCACTGAGGAGACGCAAAGCTCCAGAGAACTATCCAGTTCCTTCTCCAGACTCTTTTTCACCATTCCGGTACTGATCATCATCAAAAGAATCAGGATCACAACCGAAGGAACTACCGTCAATAGAATAATCTTATGTTTATACAATAGGGTCGGAATTTTAATCTTGGAAATCAGCACTGCCAGGGGACCCGGTCCCTTGGGCTTTTTGCCGGAACTCTCCTCGACAGCGGCGCCTTCTGCGCCCTCTCCTTCCGCCTGCATGGAGGCATACATAGCATCGATATCCAGCTCACCCTCCGCTGCCTCTGCCTGTTCGGTCCCTTCTGCTTCCTGGGAAGCCTGTTGCTGCTGCAGGGCCGCAAACATGGCGTCAATATCTAATTCACCGTCTTCAGAGGTGATCCGGATGGGCTCAGCAGGGACTTCTTCGGCCCCCTCAGCCTCAACAGTCTCATCTGCAGGTTCTTCTGCTACCTCTTTGCCTGCTTCTGACTCGACAACTTCCTCGAGATCTTCGGCCTTAGCACCTTCCGGCTCCGCATCAGATGCATCCGCACCTTCATCCTGCTGCTCCTGAAGCGCAGCAAACATAGCGTCAATATCCCGCTCTTCCTCGGCTGCGGGTTCTTCTGCTCCCTCAGCCTCAGCGGTCTCTTCTTCCGCTTCTGCCTGCTCCTCAGGTGTTTCTTCCTTGGCAGATTCCTCAACTACCTCTTCGCCTGCTTCTGCTTCGACAGCTTCCCCGGCGCCTTCGCTCTTAGCACCTTCCCCCTGCTGCTCCTGAAGCGCAGCAAACATAGCGTCAATATCCCGCTCTTCCTCGGCTGCGGGTTCTTTTGCTCCCTCAGCCTCAGCAGTCTCTTCTTCCGCTTCTGCCGGCTCCTTGGATGCCTCTTCTTTGGCAGGTTCTTCTGCTACCTCTTCGCCTGCTTCCGGTTCGACAGCTTCCTGGGCGCCTTCACTCTTAGCATCTTCCGGCTCCGCATCAGATGCATCCGCAACTTCACCCTGCTGCTCCTGGAGTGCAGCGAACATGGCATCGATATCCCGCTCTTCTTCAGCAGCGGGCTCTTCTGCTCCCTCTGCTTCCGAATTTTCTTCTGCGGTCTGTGCCTGCTCTTCAGAAACAGCTTCTGCCGCTGCCTCCGCAGACTCCTCTGCAGCTTCCGGCTCAGCAACTTCCGGAATCTCGTTTACGATCTCTTCCTGCTGATT
>JAEEKV010000262.1 GCA_016282595.1 Lachnospiraceae bacterium | reverse complement strand
TTGCAGCACTTGACAAGGCTAACATCTCTCACGGCGTTGGCAAAGACGTAGTAGTTATGGGCTTTGACTGCAACAAGTGGGCTCTTGAAGAGCTGCTGAACAAGAACTGGAACTATGACGGACAGTGCAATCCTTTCCAGGCTTCTTACATCGACGAGATCATCAAGACCATCGAGAGCGGCGGTACTGTTTCTCAGAAGACCATCATCATGGACGAGAAGGGCTTCGATGCTTCTTCTATCACCCAGGAAGATGTTGACAAATACGGTATCTAAGATTTAGATCATTACAATTTCCACTCAATACAAGGTAAGGAGAGGGCGCGGCTTAGCATATTCTGGGCCGCGCTTT
Organism: Lachnospiraceae bacterium; assembly: GCA_016282595.1. GTDB lineage: Bacteria > Bacillota > Clostridia > Lachnospirales > Lachnospiraceae > RGIG7926. The sequence continues at coordinate 4,954 of JAEEKV010000262.1, read as the reverse complement.
TTCCAAGAAAATACCCGATAGGAAACCCCTAAAGGTCACAGAAGGAGGGAACAGGCTTTGAACGAACAATCAGTGTTGGAGATGAGAGGGATCTATAAAAGCTTTCCCGGTGTCAAAGCTCTTCAGAATGTGGACTTTACCTTAAGAGAAGGTGAGATCCATGCGCTGATGGGAGAGAACGGTGCCGGAAAATCGACGCTGATCAAGGTGCTTACAGGCGTATATACCAAGGACGAAGGAGACATTTTTCTAAAGGGGATCGAGAATGCAGTAGCCATCCATTCTCCCCAGGATGCTCAGAAGGTGGGAATCAGTACGGTGTATCAGGAGATCACACTGTGCCCCAATCTGACGGTAGCGGAAAACATGTTCATCGGCCGCGGCACCGGGATCATGCAGGACTGGAAAAAAATGAATAAGGATGCTGACAAGATCCTCATGTCTTTGGGAATCCCGGCAGTTTCCACCCAGCAGCTTGCATCCTGCTCTCTGGCAGTTCAGCAGATGGTAGCCATTGCCAGAGCCGTGGATATGGAATGTAAGGTGCTGATCCTGGATGAGCCTACCTCTTCCCTTGACGAACAGGAGGTACAAAAGCTCTTCGGGTTAATGAGAGACTTAAAGAAAAAAGGCGTCGGCATTATCTTTGTAACCCACTTTTTGGATCAGGTATATGAGGTCTGTGACAGGATCACGGTACTTCGTGACGGACAGCTGGTGGGCGAATATGAGATCAAGGATCTGCCGAGAGTGAAGCTCGTAGCCAAGATGCTCGGAAAAGAGATGGATGATATGTCCGATATCAAGTCCGATGCAAAAACCTACGAGGCAAAGGATAAGTCCGAGGTCGTATTTGAGGCAAAGGATCTGGTATCGGATGCCGGAATCCGTCCCTTCGATTTCCATATCGAAAAGGGCGAGGTCAATGGCTTTACCGGACTTTTGGGCAGCGGACGATCTGAGTGCGTAAGGGCAATCTTCGGCGCAGACAGGGTTCTGGGCGGCGAAGTGAAAAAGAACGGAAAGCCCATTAAGATCAACAAACCCATTGATGCCATGAAGAACGGAATTGCTTATCTTCCGGAGGACCGGAAGGTGGATGGTATCATCGGTGATCTTTCCGTGAGGGAAAACATCATCCTGGCATTACAGGTGATGAAGGGATTCTTTAAACCCTTTACAAAGGCGCAGGCTTACGCTTTTGCAGAGGAATATATTAAGGCACTGAATATTAAGACAGCATCTGCGGATACCCCCATCAAATCCTTATCCGGCGGTAACCAGCAGAAGGTAATCCTGGCCAGATGGCTGTTAACACATCCCGATTATCTGATCCTGGATGAGCCTACCCGAGGCATCGACGTAGGTACCAAGGTGGATATTCAGAAGCTGGTATTGAAGCTGGCTTCCGAGGGAATGAGCGTTACCTTTATCTCCTCCGAAACGGACGAGATGCTGCGAACCTGCTCCAGACTCATCGTTATGAGAGATCGAAAGGTAGTAGGAGAGCTGAAGGGTGATGAGCTGACCCAGGGTAAGATTATGAGCACGATTGCCGGAGGTGAAAACGGATGAGTCAGGATATGAAGATACAAACCAGAAAAGTAAAAGGAGGAAGCATCTTCCGCAACCAGATCTTTATTCCGGTTGCAGCGCTTCTGTTGTTGGCCCTGTTCAACCTCATCGCAGATCCTTCCTTCTATAAGATCACGCTGGGATATAACAGCACCGGCGATCCGGTTCTCTCCGGTTATCTGATGACGATCCTGGACTACGGTTCGGAGTTGGCGATCCTTGCCATCGGTATGACCCTGGTAACGGCAGCTTCCGGCGGACAGGATATCAGCGTGGGTGCTGCCATTGCCATTGCAGGATCCGTGATCCTGAGAGTGCTTTGCGGACATGATTCCAGACCGGAAACGCTCCAGGCACCCATCATCGTAGCGTTCCTGGTAGCCTGTGTGGTAGCCATGCTCTTCGGAGCCTTTAACGGGGCGCTGGTAGCTTACTTTAAGATACAGCCCATGGTAGCAACCCTGATCCTGTTTACGGCAGGGCGTTCCATCGCAGCATGGATCAATAACAATGAGCTTCCCATTATTTCGGATCCTTCCTTTGCGATCTATGGCGGATTTATTCCGGGAGTACCCATTCCGACACCCTTCTTCATCGCCATGGTATGTGTGATCATCACCATGCTGGCACTGAAGTTTACCAACCTGGGTCTTTACACACAGGCAGTCGGTATCAACGAAAGCTCCTCTAAACTGAACGGTTTGAATCCGGCCTTTATCAAGTTTTTAAGCTTCGTACTTTTGGGCCTTTGCGTGGCTGTTGCGGGTCTGATCAAAGTCAGCCGCCTGTCCTCCATCAACTACTCAGTCATTGCAAAGGACATCGAAATGGATGCCATTTTGGCAGTAGCCCTGGGCGGTAACTCCCTTGGCGGCGGTAAGTTCAATATGCTGGCATCCATCCTCGGAGCTTACGTAATTCAGTTTTTGACCACTACCCTGTACAAGTTCAACGTACAGTCTGATGCACTTCCGGCATACAAGGCAGTTGTCGTAATCGCCCTGGTGGTTATGAGTACTCCTAAGGCCAGAGAGTTCATGAGCAACATCGGGAAGAAACTGAAATCTAAGGAAAGGAGCGTGGCATAAGATGAAATCGGGAAAAAAGTTTAAAATTTCGGATATGTCGGATACCAACCTCCTTTTGACCATCACCATCGTGGTATTCTTCCTGATGTATATCGGAGCCATGGTATTCCAGGGAAAAGGATTCCTGAAGGCACAGACCTTCTTTAACATCTTAAATGCCAATGCGGCACTGATCATTACAGCCTGTGGTATGTCACTGGTTATGATCACCGGAGGAATCGATATCTCCGTAGGTGGTGTGGCAGCCCTGGTGAGCATGTGCTGTGCTGTGTATCTGGATTATCACGGCGGAAATGTATTCGGTGCAGTTTTGATCGCATTGGGTATCGGACTTGCCTTCGGTGTGGTACAGGGACTTTTGGTAGCATACCTGGATATTCAGCCCTTCATCGTATCCCTGGCGGGTATGTTCTTTGCCAGAGGTATGACAACCATCGTAAACACGGCTCCCTTCAACGTAGCCAATGAGGAATTCATTGCAGTGAAGGAAACCAGAATCGTTGTACCGGGCTTTGGCTCCACCAATAAGCTGGGTAAATATGTTCCGGCCTATGTGGAGATCGGTGTGATCGTAGCCCTTCTGGTAGTAATCCTTCTGTTCTGCCTGCTTCGCTATACCAAACTGGGACGCGGCTTTTATGCAGTGGGCGGTAACAGCCAGAGCGCATTGATGCTGGGTATCAATGTACGTCGTACCAGATTTTTATCTCATTTGATCTGCTCTACCCTGGGCGGCATCGGCGGTTTCGTATATTTCCTCCATGTAGGATCCGGTTCAGCCTCCCATGCAATGGGTATGGAAATGAATGCCATTGCATCTTCCATAATTGGTGGTACAATGTTAACAGGCGGTGTCGGCAATATCATCGGAACGTTCTTCGGTGTGCTGTCTCTGTCAACGATCCAGAACATTGTATCCTCTGCCGGTCTTGATCAGGCCTGGTGGACGGGAATCACCATAGCTGCTATGCTTTGTATCTTCCTGGTAGTACAGAGTGTGGTTATGGCAAGGAAGAAAAAGGCATTGGGATGAAACTTTTAAACTTGTTTGATAAGCACCTTTCCAAAGGTGCCATGGTAATTGCAACAGCGGCCGTCAGTATCTTTTTACTGACGGCCTGTTCTGCGTCCAAGGAGCCTGCCCTGCAGGATGCATCCACCGAGGAAGACGCAGAAGGACAACAGGCAGGTAGTGGTGATACTGCTGCAGGCAAACAGCTGGTAGTAGGCTTTTCCCAGCTGGGGGCAGAATCCGACTGGAGGAGCGCCCATTCTCAGTCCATCCGCTCGGAGCTGATCCCGGAGAATGGATTTCAGCTTCTCTTTGAGGACGGTCAGCAAAAACAGGCCAACCAGATCATGGCCATCCGAACCTTTATCCAAAGAGAGGTGGATGTCATCGCCCTTGCACCCGTAACCGAGTCGGGGTGGGATTCGGTGCTTTCCGAGGCAAAGGAAGCGGGGATCCCAGTGATCCTGGTGGATCGCCGGGTAGATGCTTCCGACGAGGATCTCTTCGAATGCTGGATCGGATCCGACTTTGAACTGGAAGGTAAAAAAGCCACGGAATGGCTCCATCAATATACAGCATCCATCGAATACCCCCAGGATCAGCTCCATGTAGTAAACATCCAGGGAACCATCGGGTCCAGCGCACAGATCGGACGAAGCAAAGGACTTCGTCAGGCCTGTGATAAGTATGGCTGGGATCTGATGCAGGAGGTCTCGGGAGAATTCACCCAGACCAAGGGTCGTGAGGTAATGGCTTCTCTCCTTCGTCTGTATCCGAATCTCAACGTGGTGTATTGCGAAAACGACAATGAGGCCCTGGGTGCCATCGAAGCCATTGAGGCAGCGGGAAAAGAGCCCGGCCTGGACCTGGCAGGAGGACAGATCTTGATCCTGTCCTTTGACGGTATGAACCCGGAAGCCCTGCAGTATGCCAAAGAGGGAAAGATCGCCTGTATCGCCGAGTGCAATCCCCAGCATGGAAAACGTCTGGCGGATGTGATCCGGCAGATCAAAGAGGGAAAGCAGCCGGAGAAATATTCCTATGTGGAGGAAGAGATCTTTTCGGGCTGTGATACCATCAAAACCCTTACTGTGGATGATACGGAATATCCGGTGACCCTGCTGAAATAAAGGGGTATTCTGTCAGCACCGCTCTTCCACATATTCGAAGTATTCGGTGTCGCTGGCAAAGAGCTTGTAGGCTCCGTTCACATATCCCATATATCCGTCTGCTACGTAGTATCCTTTCATAATATCTGCTCCTTTCTGTCGTCTGACTC
>JAEEKV010000261.1 GCA_016282595.1 Lachnospiraceae bacterium | reverse complement strand
CCTCCCACGCTTTCCCAGGTCAGCTGTACCGTTTTATAGTTCAGCCCCTCTGCTGCAAAGCTTTGGGGTGCTCCCAAAGAAGGCGTTACCTCCAGAGGATCGCTGAAAGGCCCCATAACAACAGTAGCCTGCTGCATGGAAACATCCACATCGCCTGCTTCGCTCCCTGCAGATGCGGTATCCGTTCCCATCTGCAAAGGATCCTCCAGCACATAGGCCTGCACGTAGAAGGTATAAGTCTTTCCGGGCACCAGGGCAGCATCCCCGATGGCATCGATGGTAACCTTGTTATCCAGGGTGCGGGTAATCTCCGTTTTCGTATAAGCCGTTCCCGCAGAGAGCACGTAGCCATCCGCTCCCGTAACAGGCTGCCAGGAAAAACTGATGCTTCCGGCTGTGACCGCATCTGCCTGAAATCCCGTAACCTTTGCAACCTGGGCAGCAGATACCGCCTGAGCCATAGCCAAAATCGCAAGGATCAAATATACCGCCAGGAAGGCTCCCCTGCCTGTATTCTTTTTCCGCATTCTTCTTTCCAGCTGCATCCTTTGCTTCTCCTTTGGACCTTACTCCGAAAGCACGTACATGCCCTTTCCTTCATAAACTGCATAGTATTCGTCCTGATAGACGCACTTGCCATCCTCCATGACGGTAAAGTCTCCATTCAGCATTCCCGCCTCTTCGGTTCTTGCTAAAAGCAGGAAGGTTTTCCCGGTATGATAGCCCTTTCTGTAATACTCCTTGGGAGTCAGCCATTCATAGGGATGGTTTTCCGGCCCCAGATTCCCGACATGGATCTTTCCGTTTGAAAGATACTCCGTCACAGGGCCGTTCCAGAAGGTGGCGTAGCCGAAGGTGTAGCCCTCTTTTTCCAAAAAGGCCATATAGCCCTCCCGCTTGGCACAATCGTCAAATTTCACATCCTGCCACAGTTCTCCGTACAGGGAGGAAAAGGCCGCAAGACAAAGGCAGATCACCAGAAGATTCTTTTGCACTGCCTTCTCGGGCCTTGCCCTGTCCAGATACAGTCCCACCAGATAGATGCCTACGATGAACACCGGGATCCAGTAGCGATACTGCATCAAAACCGTGGTAAAGATCAGCATATACAGATTAATGAGAAACAGGAAGATAAAATAGTATAAAAAGACTCTTTCCCTTCGATCCAGAAGCTCCCTGCGTCTTTGATACAGCTTGATGATCACATAGACAAAACAGAGGAAAAAGCCGCATTTCACCACATTCATCAGCCCCAGGGGACTCATCATGGAAAGCCCGTCCCGGTAGCCGAAAAACTCCAGCATCAGCTTCACGGAGTTCAGCGCTCTGTCTGTCACCTCGGAAATGGGAACGAAGGTCACCGGCGTTTGATCAAAGCTGTAATGCTTTGCAAGATACATCTTATGGATCAAGAATCCAATCCCGGCAAATCCCGTCAAAATCCCGGTCTGCAGCAGCTTCCCACGGATCCCGAAAAAAGGATCTGCCTTATCTTCCATACCTTCCAAAAGAAGATCCCACAAAAGGGCCAGAAACAGGGGTGCAAACAGACAGGCGGGATACCGAAGGCCCGAAAGCCCCAAAAACACGGACAAAACTGCCAAAAAGAGAAGCACAAAGGCCTTCGTCTTTTTCTTTTCCCAAACCCGGAAGCTCATTCCCAAAAACAGGAACATGAGAATGGTCTGGGGCGTATAAAAGTTGCCCAGAAACATCATGTCCAAATATTCATTTGACCAGGGAGAAAACAGAAGCATCAAAACGATGCCGGATGCAAGGGCCGAAAGGCGGAAGGTCCTTGTCATATAGTAACCTGCTGCCAGAAGCAGCAAAAGAAAGATCAAAATGGAAAGTACCTTTACGGTATGGAAATCGGTAAAAATATAAAACAGCGGCGTCATTACCAGCTGGGTGTAAAGGATCCGGATCTCGGTGGAATAGAACCATTCCGTCGAGATCCATTCTCCTCTTTGTGCAAGAAATTTAGACAGGATCACCTCAGCCGCCATATCCGAATGCATCAGATGATTTAAGAATAAAAAGGTATAAAGCACCAGTGCAAGAATGGTGGCAAAAAGCACGCCTAAAGGCAGTATGCTGTTTTTCAGTAACTTGATCTTTTCGCTCATACAGCCATTTTACACAATTTTACCCGTTTCATCAACGGAAAACTGTCATACGGCCTGTCTCTTAGTAATATAATCTACCTTGGAGGCCTGCCATATTATCAAGATTAGGTTTCTCGTTTTTCTTGTTCTTATCTTCCCTTTTCTGCTTTGCCGATATTGCCCGATTTGCCCCGTAGCCATCCACGGAGATATATCCGGGCTCACCATAATCCACCCCTCTCTTTTTGTTGATGGCGGACATGATACTATCTGCGGTCGCAGCTCGTTCAGACACGTTGGCAGCGAGAATACTGAGGGCATCCATCGCGTTGTCAAATCGCTCTTTTCCATCCTCTGTCCTTCTGATCTTTTCTTTCCCGCTTACGTAGATATCAATGGTATTAAGCAAAATCTGATTCTGTTTTGCAACTTCCTTTGATACCGCGTCCACATCCTTCTTATTCTTAAAATCGCAACCGATCTTCAAATCCGCGATCCGCTTAACAGCATCATACATATTTTTATATTGATCGCTGCGGCCTTCTGAAGGCATCATATTTTGGGCCAAAGTCCTCATATCATCAAGATATTTTTCCAGGCAATTCACTTTAACCTGATTTCTTGTTTTGACAAATCTGTCTTTCAGCTGTCGCAAAGCGTCCGGGTTTT
>JAEEKV010000260.1 GCA_016282595.1 Lachnospiraceae bacterium | reverse complement strand
CTGGATCAGGCCACCGGATATCCGAAGCTTACCGGGATTATGGAAGGCACGCCGGCGGAAAAGGCCGGACTGAAGGCGGAAGATGTCATCGTGGAAGTGGATGGCCAGGATGTCCGCGGCTATGAGCTGTCGGATGCGGTCGCGCTCATCAAGGGAGAAGAAGGGACGAAGGTTCTTTTGACGATCTACCGCGAGGGACAGACCGACTATATGAAGGTCGAGGTCACCCGTGCCCGGGTGGAATCCCCCACCGTAACCTATGAGAAAAAAGAGGATGGCATCGCCTATATCCGGATCATGCAGTTTGAGGCGGTTACCAGCCAGCAGTTTGCAGAGAAGCTGCAGCAGGCCAGAGACGAGGGCATGAAAGGCCTGATCCTGGATCTTCGCAGCAATCCCGGCGGCACCCTGGAGTCCGTAGTGAAGATCGCCAGAATGATCCTTCCGGAAGGCATGATCGTTTATACGGAAGATAAGTACGGCAAACGAAATGAGTACAAATGCAACGGTGAGAACAAGTTTGATCTGCCGCTGGTTGTACTGATCAATGAAAACAGTGCCTCGGCAGCCGAGATCCTATCCGGCGCCATCAAGGATTACGAGCTGGGCACTCTGGTGGGCAAGACCACCTATGGAAAGGGAATCGTGCAAAAGGTCTTCTACATGACCGATGATACGGCATTAAAGCTCACCATCAGCCACTACTATACCCCCAAGGGCAATGATATCCATGAAGTGGGTATCGAGCCGGATGTGGATGTGGATCTGGATGTGGAAAAGTACCTGGATGAGGATGTGGATACCCAGTACGATGAGGCCCTGAAGCAGCTGAAGAAACAGATGAAATAAGACGAACCAAAGAGGGATGTATGAAACAGGCGTATTTGATCACTGCATACAAGGATTTCGACCAGCTCTATGAGCTGGCGAATTTCTTTTCCGAGACGGCTTATGTGTTGATCCATGTGGATGCCAAAAGCAAAAGCATCACCGATGCCGAGATCGAGATCCTGAACCGGATCCCGGGGTGTGAGGCCTTTCGCAGCCAGGTGATCCGGTGGGGAAGCTTTACTCACTTGGAGGCCATTGCTGAGCTTTTGATCCGGGCCCTGAAAAAAGAGGATGTGGGATATCTGCATCTTTTGACGGGAGAGGATTATCCCCTCTTTTCTGCCAAGGAGCTGGATGCCCGGTTTTTGGGCAGTGACAAGATCTATATGAGTTCCATTCCCTTCGGGGAGTTTACGGATACCGTGAGAGTGCGCTATCGCTATGTGAATCTCATGGCTAACAGAAATCTGAAAAATAAGTTCCTCTGGCTGTTGCAGGATCTGGCTGGAAAGCTGCAGGAGCTTTTGGGAAAGGTCCGGGTATCCATCGGCAATGTGCCGGAAAGCAGACTGTTTAAGGGTCTGGTTTATATCTCCATGCCCCGGGATGCAGCCGCCTATGTGATCCGCTATATCGCCGGAGAGGGAGCATCCTTCTGGAAGGGTCTGAAAACCTGTCAGGTTCCCGAGGAGTTCTTTTTCCAGACCATCCTGTTAAACCATGAGGCCTTTCGGGACAGGATCGAGGATCAGGAGCTTCGGTATATGGACTGGGCGGGGGGAGATGGCGCAAGCCCCGTGTATCTTGGATCCGACAGCTTTGATAACATTGCAAAAGCCAGGGAGGAAGGCAAGTGCTTTGCCAGAAAATTCCATCCCTATCTGTCGGCAGATCTTCGGACAAAGATCAAGGAAACCTATTTATCCCTCTGATCCTTTTTTCGACCGCATTGTTTCTACCATGAAATCATCACTGGCATAGCTTTCCCGGAAGATCCGGGGAGTGGTGCCGGTGATTTTTTTGAATACCTGACCGAAATGGCTCTGGGAGGAAAAGCCAAGATAGTTGGAGATCTCGATAAAGGAGTAGCGGGAATACATCAACAGGTTTTTTGCCAGGTTGATCTTCTCGTTGGTAATATAGGAGGAAAGGGTCACGTTCTCATAGCGCTTGAAAAGAGCGGAGAGATAGTTTTCCTCCAAACCGATGGCGTCGGCGATCTCATGAACCGTGAGCTTGCCGTGCAGGTGGGTGAAGATATAGTCCTTGCAATGGGATACGTGGTTGTTTTCCGCAGAGGGGCTTTCCGTCTGCAGGCGAGATTGCTTCTGGTCCGCCACAAGCTTTGCGTACTGCATCTGCATCTGTCTGGAAATGGTCATGGCGGTAATGGCACTTTTGCAATTATCCAGCTTTTGAATGGTGATATCCGACAGACTGTAAGCGATCTCCGGATGTACACCGCCTTCGATGGCAGCTCTGGAGGCCAGGGTTGTCTCCACGATGCCGATATAGATTTCCTGCTTTAAGGGATCCTGGGAAAGGGTACCGTAGCGACCGGGGAAGCGTTCCTCCAGAATACGGGAAAGCCTGTCGGTTTCCCCTTCCCGGATGCTGGCTACCTGCCTCTTTTCATGGCTGTAGGGGTTATGGGCAAAGTTGTTTTCCACATCCTCAAAGATCTTATTATACAGAGCGGAAAGGGCATCTCCGAAGTCGTTGTCCGTGACGCAGTTGGCTGTCAGGATCGCGCTTTCATCCAGATAGGGATCCGTGGTGGTGCCTTTTCGCCCCAGGTTGCAAAGCAGGAGGATGTCTTCGCAAAATTGCCCCACATTGTACAGGGGAATGGTCTCCTCCAGCAGCTCCGGGGAGACGGAAGGGGGAGCTGGCAGATCCAGCTTGGTCTCCATAGGCGTTGAGAAACGGGTGGGACCCAAAAGAAAGAGACCCTCCGGTGCAACGATCCAGGCGTAGAAAAGCCGCCGATCCACGGAAAAGAGCAGCGGAACCCGGCTTTTGTAATCGCTGATCTCCTTTCGTTTTAACAGTGCCTCGGCCAGGGCTTCATCATATAATTGGGGGTCCGCTTTGCAGTGGATCAGCAATGTCTTTTTCTTCGAATACATCCTTGCCGCCGTGTAGGTATGGCGGCTGATCCGGTGTAACAGGTATTGATAATTGGTCTGATTGGGCATTTTGACGAAACTCCTTACGTAACTTCAAAGAATTTTGATAATTATAACAGATATTTGATATATTTACCAGCGGTTTTTGTTATATGATATTCAATGTTGGGGGCATAGTCTGCGCCCGACAAGAACCTATAGTATCTTTTTCTAAGAGGAGGACAAAAAATGAAAAAGAAAGTATTAAGCGTTCTGCTTTCTACTGCTATGGTAGCTAGCCTTCTGGTTGGTTGCGGCGGCAGCAGCGAAGCACCTG
>JAEEKV010000028.1 GCA_016282595.1 Lachnospiraceae bacterium | reverse complement strand
GTATTTTCCTCATCTGACAATTCATCGGTATGATAGTCCCAGTATGTCAGCGGTGTTATAACAGGCTCCGCCTCGGAAGACAGATCCTCTTCTTTCGCAGATTGCCCCCGCTCACCTGCATAAATCTGCGTGGTCTCGGCAAAGGGTTCCATGAAGCCGGCTGCTGTCAGCATAAACGCCATAGAAAAAGCCAAAAATCTGGTCGCTACTCTTTTTTTCATTTGCGCCTCCTTACAAAGTCTGCCTTCCATCTCTACCTTGATACGGTCAATTTGCTCTTCCCTTTTCCTTCACGCCCTTCAAAAGCATATAGGTGTCGTGATAGGTGATCTCTCTTCCGTCAGTTAACAGATACCGAAGGTCTTCCCTTACAGCATCCTGATCAAAGAGCTCCGACAGCCAAGGCGCATAACGGGTTCCGCTTCCCGCCTTCAACTCCTGCACAAACTCGGTGAGGGTCTTGCCCCTGCTATAGCTTCTTCCCACAGAATCCGTTGCTGCATCCAGGGAATCCGCGCACATCACAAGATCGATGATGGGCTTAAAAGCACTGTCCTTGGTTTTAAACTCCTCCGGATATCCGCGGGAATCATCATAAAACTTGTGATGCCCCAATGCCACATCCACGTAATCCTTGGTGGATTCATGACGCTTTAACAGCTCAGCGCCCATCATCGGATGGGTTTTGATAATCTCAAACTCCGAATCCATCAGATGTCTGCCGTAAACCAGGATGGTATCGATGATCATGATCTTTCCGAAATCATGACAAAGGGCTGAATGGTAGGCAAAATGCAGGATCCGTTCCCGGTTTTCCTTTACCTTTTCCACCGTGTCACAGCCCAGCACGCCGATCAGGATCTCCGGTCTGGTATCCAGTACATGAAGGCACATACATTCTGCCAGCTTACCCACCATAAGGGTATGTACATAGGTGGGCGGATGAATAGCCGCCAGGGTCTGCAGACCGAACTCCTCAAAGCTTAGGATACTGGGCACCTCTTCAAAACGGTTGATGACGCCCACATAGTATTCCAGTACATAGGACAGGGCTCCTGCATTGGGCATCTGGAATGCATAAGCACTCAGATTCTGATAAAGCCTCTTTAAAAGCTCCCGATCCTTGGCATTCTTCGACTGTTCGATCAAAGACATGAGCTCCAAAGGGATCAGCACATTTGCCAGATTTCCGTCTGCACCAAAGGAATCCATATCCCTTTGGGAGTAAATCTCAAGAAGGATATTGCGATATTCCTTCTCCTTGATCCTGCCTGCCAGGAACCTGTTTCTTGCACAGAGAACAGGGGTCCATCCCGCTCCCACAAAACGTTTGCAGCAGCTCTCCTCTTCTACCAGAGCCTCCATCTGATCTGCAATATCCGCAAACTTTTCCAGTTGCTCACTGTTAAAGCCTCTGATATTACCGTTGTCCGTACATTGCAGGAAATACTGATAAACTCTGAACTTAAAATACACCCAGTCAAATCCCGGTACTGCCGTATCATAGAAGGGATCCTCTGAGATCCGAAGCATCTGATCCAGGATCGCCAGGTTTTCCTTGTTCTGCTTTTCGTCCCTGCATCCTTCATAAAATGCAGATACAAATCTGGCATTTGTCAAAACCAGCTCCCGCAGTTCCATATCGGGAATGGTCAGAAAATTCTCCTTTTTCAACAGCTCGAGGAAGAAATCACCGATCAAAAGCCCCCGTCTGAAATACCTCTCCCGGATGGCAGGCTCGGTGCTGATTCTTCCCGTCATGTTCATTAGGGAATAGCAGGCCAGGATGGAAGCATCCATCTGGCGGATCTTACTGCACAGATCGTTCTTGATCTCCGCATCATCCAAAAGTCTATCGGCAATGAGCGCCATAATGGGCACGTCCAGGTTCTCAAAATCCGTTTCCTCTCCTGCTACGGAAAGAAGTTTTTCACCCAGATCCTCCATCTCCTCGATGGCGTCCTCGGAAAGGGGGGTATCGGATTGGATGATGGGATATAAGATCTCATCCAGCATACGACGGTTTTCCGTTGCCAGCTTACCGATGGTCTCGAAATTCTTGCGAAGCCTGCGGCTGTAGTCATCCGCATCATCAAAATCATACAATGCAGGCGATGACAGATCTCTGATCTTCGCCATTCTCTCTATAAAATGATTAAATTCTTCTCTTTGATTGACACCAGACATTTTTTCATCCAACTCTCTATTTTGTCTACTAAATCTCTTGATATGTTTGCAAAACATACCATTCTCATTATATGCGAAAACGCCCCTGTTTTCAATTAGAAAATCATTGGAAAAAGTATAGAAATCTACAGAAAAAAGCGCAGGATGCATGTCATCCTACGCCTCTGATTCCAGTTTTCTTATGGCTTTTCGAATATCTCCCTGGGAAAACCCTTTCCCGGCCAGATATCGCATCAGTTTTGCCATATCCTTCGGATCTGCAGGAAGAGCTCCCTTGCACTTCTTTTGGATCAGTGCTTCCAAAAGCTCTCCCTCCTCCTTTTGCAGATCGTCTTGAAGGTTAGCGAAATATGTATCGATCAGCTCCTGGCTGATACCCTTTTGCAACAGCTTATTGCGGATCACTCTTGTGGAGTACTTTCCGGATAGGGATTCCACATAGTCTCTAAGGTAATTCTCGTCGTTTAAATATCCGAATCTGGTCACGTATGCGATCCCGTTATCCACCAATACAGGCGGATAAAGACTGTCCCGAAGCTTCTGACGAAGTCCTGCCTCTGTATAGGGGCGTTTTGTCAGAAGATTCATGGCCCGAAGCCTGACTCTCTTTACCAGCACTTCATCAAAAAGGGTCTGGTACTGGGATTCCGTGATCTGCTCCCCTTCCCTGATGCCGTGGGCTGAAAGCTCACTGCGGTAAATGGGGAAGGCATACTCGCCGTCCAGAAAGACCTTCACCCTTCTGGTATCCGCTTCTTCGATCTTCGTAACCAGCATATCAGCCTTTCTTCTTGTCTGCAGCTTCTTCTGCCTTCGGTGCGCTCTTCTCCTCTGCTACGTCTGCTGCCAGGCCGAACAATTCTCTGACCTTGCTCTCGATCTCAGCGCAAACCTCGGGATGCTCCTTCAGATACAGCTTGGCATTCTCGCGTCCCTGTCCGATCTTATTGCCTTCGTATGCATACCAGGCACCGCTCTTCTTGACAATGTCATTCTCAGCTGCAAGGTCCAGGATATCCCCTTCCTTGGAAATGCCTTCGCCGAACATGATATCAAACTCAGCCTCCTTAAAGGGCGGAGCGATCTTGTTCTTTACTACTTTGATGCGAGTACGGTTACCAACGGCCTCTCCGCTGGATTTCAGCTGTTCGATCCTGCGAACGTCCAGACGAACGGAGGAATAGAACTTCAGCGCCCGGCCACCTGTGGTGGTCTCGGGATTACCGAACATGACGCCCACCTTCTCACGAAGCTGGTTGATGAAGATCACGGTACAGTTGGACTTGCTGATGACTGCCGTCAGCTTCCGAAGTGCCTGGGACATCAGTCTTGCCTGCAGTCCCACATGGGAGTCACCCATATCACCGTCGATCTCCGCCTTGGGAGTCAGGGCTGCAACGGAATCCACTACAATGATATCAATAGCGCCGGAGCGAACCATGGTCTCGGTAATCTCCAATGCCTGCTCGCCGCTGTCCGGCTGGGAAATGTATAAGTTATCAATATCCACACCGATATTCCTTGCATAGGAAGGATCCAGTGCATGCTCAGCATCGATAAAGCCTGCGATACCGCCTCGCTTCTGTACCTCTGCGATCATATGCAGGGTAACGGTGGTCTTACCGCTGGATTCAGGTCCGTAGATCTCAATGATCCTGCCCTTGGGAATACCCCCCAGGCCCAGTGCCAGGTCCAGACTCAGGGAACCGGTAGGAACGGTCTCCACGTTCATCTGTGCTTCGCTGTCACCCAGCTTCATCACTGCGCCCTTACCGTACTGACGCTCGATCTGTACCAATGCTGCCTCTAATGCTTTTTGTTTTTCAGTATTCATTCTTTTTCTCCTTCATGCCCCTTCAGGGGTATTTTTCGGAACATCTGTTCGATAGTTCGAATATAAAACAAATGTTCGATTTTGTCAACAGGTTTTTGTGTTTCGCTTCCTTCTATGACAGTATGCCATATCAAAAGTCCGTTAAAACGCCCTTTTGTTCACTTTTTTTGAATATTTTTGATCGGGAATCTGATGTGCAGAACCGCTCACCAGTACAGCGCCGCAGCGCCTCAGTATTGTTTTTTAAGATGATAGCACAGATCCGGTGTCAGCACAACCCAATTCAAAGGAAGTGCAAAAGAGAAACATCCCCTCACTCTGCTGCTCCCAGATCCAGATCATCGGTGATATAGTACTGATACCCCTTCTTTTTACAGTACTTTTTGATCTTTTTCTTCAGATCCTTATCAGCGGTATATTCCAGCAGATACACATCCCCGCCTTTTTTCTTTACCAGGGCGCAGTAATCCTGAAAAAACTCCCGCTCCTCGGCGCCGTTTGTGCCAAAGGTTCCTTCCTCCCAGTGAATTCTGGAAAACACCGTCTCCTCATTGACACCGTCGATGATATCCAGCTTTTTGTGACGGCGCAGATATTCCTTTACATAGTTATCCCCACTGTTTAAAAACACGTAATGCCCCTGCTTCTTAAAGGCCTTCAGCATGACGGTAAGTCCCTTGTAGATGGCATCTTTATGATAATAGTAATAGACGTCCGTATTGTCCACAAACAGACCATCCACGCCTTTTTTCTTCAGCTTGGCCGCCTCCCGGATGATACGGTCCTGCCATTTCTTTTGGGATACATCCATCCAGTACTCATCGTACCAGTGGGCATAGGGATCCAGCGTATAGGGCTCAAACTCCTCAAAATAAGAACGGAAAGTTTCGATGGATCCGATATTTAAATAGCTGTAAACCACGTGCCCCTGTTTCTTTAACTGCTTCACCTGCTTTTTGGAAAAGTACATGGCATCCACAACGATGATACGATAGTCCTTCATCCTGGGGATATCCTCGGTATTTGCTCCCAAAAAGACGCCGTATTCATATTTGAAGGAACGCGTTTTTGCCTCTGCCGGCGAAGACATCATAAGCAGCATGCCCACGAGCAGCACAAGAAAGGCTGTGGAAAAAACAGCCTTTGCGGCCTTCCCGCAGTTTGTACAAAACTTTCCCGCATTTTTCGCGCCGCAGCTGCAAGTCCATTCCGTGGATCGTTTCGCCCCACACTCCGGACAGAAGTTGCCTTTGCTCACCGCGCCGCAGCTGCAGGTCCACTCCTGATCGATCTTTTCCTCCGGGTTCTGTCCCGTCTGCGGTTTTCCATCTTCCGGATTTCCGTGATCCTGCTGCATTCTTGTTCCGGGCTCTGCAAACACCTCCGTCATTTGAATATTCGAGATCGCATCGGCAGCCGAAAAATCACCGCTGTCAAAGGCGACCCGAACAAGCTCCAGGCCTCTTTTTTCTTTCCACATGGGACCCAGTACCGCCTTAAGCTCTGTGATCAGATCATCCGTATGCAGTCCAAGATCCGAGGGCCGAAACAGTCCCGTTTTGGAAACCGCCGTTGCCAGCGCTGTTTTCAGCTCGCTGATCAGCATCTCATTCAAACGGGAGCGTTCATATTGCATGGCCACATTTCCGGTGACCATCTTATAAAAGACCATGGGGTTACAAACGCGGTAGGAAAAAACGCCGGACAAAGACAGGGATGATTGAAAATCCCCGCT
>JAEEKV010000259.1 GCA_016282595.1 Lachnospiraceae bacterium | reverse complement strand
GTATTTTGACTGCGAGGATCCTCTGGCCGAGGCCTACAATATGATGATCGCCATAGAAGGTATGAAGATCTTAAAGGCTACGGTGGGCATCAGCGAAAAACTGGTAACGGACGAGATCAATTACCTGTACAGTCATCTTTTTATCCGGGAAGATTCACCCATGGAGGGAGCAAGCTGCAATAATGCCGGAGGAGATGGAGCCGGGAACCGGGCATACGAAGATGATACCGGATATGACGAGGAAGAGGAAGCCTACGACGAAGACGGCGAGTACGAGGACAACGATACCGAGTATGAAGATGATGCAGAGTACGACGAAGACGGCGAGTATGAGGATGACGATACCGAATACGAAGACGATGCGTACGAAGACGACGATGCAGAGTACGAAGACGATGGGGAGTACGATGTGGATCCCGATTACGACGATGAGGAATTTGACAACAGAAAGTATTTAGAAGAATAGCAGAAAAATCGGAAAGAGTAGATAGAAAAAAAGAAAGGCGCGGGATTATCCCAGCGCCTTTTTGTATGCCTTCAGGAAGGTCAACAGGCTATCGGCAGAAGCTTGATCGATGCCGTCCTTTGCGTAGAGACATTGCTCTAAAAGCTCCATGTTGTGGGTGATGGTTTCCACGCTAAATTGTCCGGAAAGCTTGCTGTTTTCCTTGGCAAGATCTTCAAAGAGGGCAGGCATCTTTCCCGGCAGGATGAAATCTGCCTCCTGCCCATCCTCGGGAGCCGATCTGCGGGCCAGAAGCTTTTGACAGAGCTTTCGGTATTCGTAGCTGATAAGGGGGGCATGATCCCCGCTTCGGTAGGCGTTTTCCATCCGCTGCATACGGATGAGGGCCCTGAAGAAATAGAAGCACAGAACCCCGCTTAAAAGAAGGGTCAGTACGATGATCAGCGGTTTGAATACGGAGTGGCTCAAAAGCTTATTCAGGCTGTCATTTTTCTCGGACAACAGTTCCGTAGTCTGGGACTGGTTGTTAACGGTGTCCGGCTCCTGTCCGGACAGGGCAAAGATCCCGGAAAACAGACTCCAGAAGCCGGAGTAATCGTTGCCGATTTCATCCTCATCCGACGGGGGCGTAAATTCCACGGGGATCCATCCGAAATCATCCACATAAACCTCCACCCAGGCATGGGCGGAACCGTCGGTGACAGGCACCTTGACAACGCCTGTGGAACCTAAGGGATTGTTTCCTGTGATCCACTCATCCTGCTCTTCATCCGCGAGGACTTCACCTTCGCTGATATCCGTCAAGGAAACGCTGTAGCCCTCAATGTAGCGGGCAGGATAGCCGTAGCTTCGAAGCAGCAAAGCACCTGCCGAAGCAAAGTGAGAGCAGTAGCCCCGCTTCTGGGTCTCCAGGAAATAACGGACAAAATCCGCATCCATAGGCGTGGTTCCGGGAGTCATACTGTAGGGATAGTTTTCGTAAAAGTAGTTGGTGATAAGCTCAATCTGCTCAGCCAGATCCTTTCCCGTTCCGATGTCGTCATGAAGGGATTCCAGGTATTCCCGCAGGCTTTCCGGGATCTCCAGATAGCTGGTCCTGTCATAGAGAGAGATGTAGGCCAGATAATCCTTTCGCTTATCATCAGCAGGAAGTTTTGCAAACAGCACATCCAAGCCCTGTCCGCCGGAGGTGCTTCGGGGATAGGGATAGTAGGAAAAGCGATAGGTGGTCTTTTCCTGGGCCGGATAGATGTTGCCGTGGCGAAATTCGGAGGGCAGGGAAAAATCGGGAGATACATAGTAGGGCAGATAGTCATAGCCCTGTTCCGCATCAATGTTTTCGATCTCCATCTGCACCAGAGGAATATCCTTTCCGGCGTTCTGCATGAGGGAAATCCGGTTGCCCTCCAAAAGAGCGTGGAAGCGCTCATAGTTTTCAAAATCATCTCCCAGGGTTTCCTTCAGGACACTTTCCGGATAGTCTGCTTCATCCCAGGAATTGCCTGTATAATGGGCTCCGGTATAAGCCTTCAGATACAGGGTGTTGTAGGAGGTGGGTACAAAGGTCACATTCAGATCGGTTTCATAATCCGGCCGCACACTGGATACACCTCCCAGCTTGCCGCCGCTGATGCCGCCCTTGGCCGAATAGCGGTCAAAGAAGGAGGAAAGACCGTTCTGGGTAAAGGCTTTCATATACTCATCCATACCTCTGCGGGCCTTGGACAGGTGGCTGTTGCCGGAACTCGTCATCATGGGCAAAGAGATGAGCCCCAGAATCAGGGTGAAGACCAGAAAGACTCCCGTCAGCTGTAAAAAGAGCCTGCCGCTGGCGTGGTAGCGATAGGTTACCACATTATTTTTTTCCGTCTGGGCAAACTCCGTCCATTTCTTATCCCGGTAAGGAAGCAAAAAATGTCGGCTGCATCGCAAAATTCCCACCATAAAGTAGGAGAATAACAGCAGAATAAAGTAGCTGATGGCAGGCGGTTTTTCCACAAAGAGACCGCTCTGGAAAATAGGGAAGGTCAACAGGATCACGGCGATCACCGACATGTATTCCGAAATAAAGATGTTCAGCAAAAGGATCAAAAAGAAACCGATGAAGCCTGCCGCAAAGGTGATAGTCAAAGACCTGTCGGAAAAATACTCCGTAGATTCCCGGTAGGTATCCAAAAGGTAGTAATCTCCGTAGGTTTGCTGCAAAATGTTCAAAAAGGCCTGATAGCCGCTGTTTACCAGATAGCGGAAGGTGAAAATGAAATAGGTAAATCCCACAAAGATCACGGGATAGAACAGATTGAACAAAAATCTGCTGTAGTGCAAAAAGGCCATAACGATGGAAAAAGCCAGGAGGGTGAAAAACAACAGCCCGGATCTGGTGGGCAGCTGGAAGGAAGATACCACACCGCCGATGGTACCGTAGGCTGCGGCAAAGATCAGAATACCCTTCATCAGGCAAACAAGTCCCTTACCCGAGACCACGGTCTCCGGCTGCTTGGGAACGGCAAAGCCGTAGGGATATGCAGTTACAGGTTCTTCCTGCGGCTTTTTACGAAATAACATCGTTGACTCCTTTGTGACTGGCGTGGAGGATGATACCCCCTGCCAGGGATGCTCTGGTGTAGGTGGTAAGGCCCAGATCCTCCTCGGGATAGGGGCGCTGGTAGAGGCACTGGGAAAAGGCTTCCTCCAGCTGATCCCGGTTGGTGATCAGGGTGGATTCAAATTCCGAGCTGCCCGCACAAAAATAGGTGAAAAAATGACTCTGTCCGGCAGAAAGCATGCTGCGGGACAGGTTATAGGCGTTCTTTAAGCTCTCATCCAAAGTATCCGCAGTGGGAGAGGGAAGGTAGAGCTCTGTTAAGATGGTAAACTGATTGGAGGAGGTGCTTTCGTTTTCCTTTACCATGAGGTTATCGATCTTGGCACTCAGCTTCCAATGGATCTTCTGCAGTCTGTCTCCGGGCTGGTATTCCCGGATATCCGTAACGTTGGAAGAGGTGTTGCCCTTCTGGTGGGTCTCCTCATATTCATCAAAGCCTTCTCCATAGGAAGAGGGCTCGAAATGAGGAAAATCCGCATCCTGGGGATAGATCTTGATCTCCAGAGCGTTTGTCAGTTTTTTATGGAATCGGAACAGGTGCAGATAGTCATAGATTTCAAAGTCATGAAGCCTTACCTGATAGCAACCGATATGATGGAATACCAAAGGGATCTCAATGGGAAGGGTCTCCCTGGCATAGGAAGGCATTACCACCGAAAAAAGCCGGTCGCAGGGATAGTAAGAGGAGGTTACGGTATAGCTGACATGGCAATCCGGCAGGGGAAAAATACTGTCGTTTTGCAGCAGGATCTTCATTAAAACCTTTTGTCCGGGTAGGGAAAAAGCAGTGGAAGAGGTAAGAGTCACCGTAAGCTTCTGAAAGCTGTAGCGTCCCACCAGATAGGAAAAGACGGGCAGGGTCATTACCAGGATCAAAAGAAACACAAAAAGGGAGGTCCGATAGAAGGTAGAAAGAAAAAACAGGGCGGCAATGATGATAAGCAGCCCCGCTACGGTCAGACCCCGGGTGAGCTGTTCCTTCATGGGTAATTTCGGCTTTGACTTTTGCACAGACTTTTGCATAGATCCATCATCCTCAGGGCTTGGTAACAGAGATCTTCGGAACCGGAACCAAAGAGAGGATCTGGTTTAAGATCTGCTTCGGACCCAGGCCCTCAGCCTTGGCCTTGGTGTTCAGAAGAAGCCTGTGGTTGCAAACGGCGTAGAACACGGCATGGATATCATCCGGTGCCAGATAGTTGCGATCCATGTAGTAGGCATAGGCCTTGGCAAGCTTTAAGATGGCAATACTGCCTCTGGGGCTGATGCCCTGTGCCAGATATTCAAAGTCCCTGGTCTTTTCCGTCAGGGACACAATGTATTCCAAAAGCTCAGGGGCAGCATAAACGGAGGCCGCCTGAGTCTGCATCTGCATAATTTCCTCTCCGGTCATGACCTCCTGCACCTGATCCATGCTCTGGGAGGAATGTCCCATGAGGATCTCGGTGGCGGACTGATGATCCGGGTAGCCCAGGGAAAGTCGGATGAAAAAGCGGTCCAGCTGGGAGTCCGGAAGCTTCTGGGTTCCGGAAGCACCGATGGGATTCTGGGTGGCAATGACGAAAAAGGGCTGCTCCAGGGTACGGGTCACACCATCCACGGAAACGCTACCCTCCTCCATAACCTCCAAAAGAGCAGACTGGGTCTTGGGAGAGGTACGGTTGATCTCATCTGCCAGAAACAGGTTGGTAAAGATGGCACCGGGTCTGTAGGTAAATTCTCCGGTCTGCTTATCCAAAAGGGAAAAGCCCAGGATATCACTGGGAAGGACGTCGGGGGTAAACTGCATTCTGCGATAGGACAGCGCCATGGCCTTGGACAGCGCCACTGCCAGAGTGGTTTTTCCTACCCCGGGAATATCCTCCAACAGGATATGTCCCCCTGCCAGAAGGGCGCAGAGGATCATGTCGATCTCATCGTCCTTTCCCCGAAGCACCTTGGTGATCTCGTCTTTTACTGCCTGTAGTTTGATATTCAAGCCTGTATCCTCCCTGTTTATCCATCAAAATACCCTATCTATTTTACAGTATCCGATGAAAAATGGCAAATGGAGAATGTTCAGAAAAACAGGGGATGGAAGGAAAAATACTTTACATAATTCTAGTGGCAAGTTTCTTGAAGCTGTGGTAAAATATAAGCACTATGAAACCATTGCGGGGAAGCGGAAAAAAGAAGGATAATCAGTCCATTGTCAGGATCCTTTGGATCGGTCTGATGATACTGGTGATCAATATGGTTCTCTTCATGCTTCACATCTACGATGTGCAGCGTCGGTTTCGTACGGTCAAAATTGAGGAAGTCTATCAGAATCTAAAGAGCACGGAGTTCGTTCTGGAGGCCGAATATGACGATGCCAAAAACAACTTAAACCAGATTGCAAAGGGCATTGGCAGAGATTCCAGTGCATTGAAAAGTGAAGATGCATTGTTCAGGATGCTGGCTAACTGTAATGCTGGCGAGCGCTATGACAGTTTGTATTTCATTACCGATGACGGAGAGATGTACGGAGACGACGGTTCCAAGACCCAGCTGGATACCCGGCAGCTCAAGGATGTCTTTATGGTGAAAAAAGCAACCATCCGGGTGGCGGAGGATGAATACGCCGAGGATGGGAACGGTATTATCTACTACCTGCAGCCGGTGAGTGTCAGCGGTCAGAAGGTGGGACAGCTTTTGGCAAAGGTGCGGATGACGGAGTTCTTTGAGACGGAAGCCTTTGAACATTTGCGTGAGACCGGAGATCTCTTTCTGGTTTCCGGAGAAGGAGATATTTTCCTGCGGGATACAAAGATGTTTGTGGATTACGGGGAAATGTACCGCAATATCTTTGAACTGTTGACGGAAATGGCAGCGGATAAGGTCTCCCTGAAGAATATCACGGATCTGAGTGCCAAGAGCAAAGTTTTGGGAAGCGACGGCGACAGCAAGTACATCTACCTGAAAACCACCATGGTGGATAAATACGGGATGCGGGACTACATCGAGTTTCGCGGTATCAACAGTCTGAAGAATGTCTATCTGGTATCCATCTATCCCGAGACGGTTTATACGGATGTGACAAAGCCTCTGTTGTTTAGAACCCTGATGGTCAGTTGTATCTTCTTTCTCATTACCATCAGCATGGTTACCTACATGTGGTGGACCTCCAAGGTCAGCGGCGATATGATCAAAAAACTGGCTTATGAGGATCCCGTCACCGGAGGTATGAACGATAATTATTTCAGGGAAAATGCACCCCGTATCATCTGGGACAATTCCAGCATTCCCTATGTGGTAACCCGTTTCGATATTGCCAACTTCCGTTATATCAACGAAGCTTACGGTCATGTGAGAGCCGATGAACTCCTTCGGATCATCATGCGGGAGTGCGGACGGATCTTTACCGGAAAAGAGTTCTGCGCCAGAATGACGGCGGATCAGTTTTTGCTTCTGGCCCGCAACGACCAGAGCTTTGAAGCAAAGTTTGAAGAACTCTTAAAGGAGATCAACGAGCAGGCCAAGGAAATCGGCATCATGTTCCCCATTCGCTTAAAGCGGGGTATTTATCCGGTTCGAAGAGATGACTCGGATATCGGTATCATCATCGACCATGCCAATGCCGCCAGAAAGTCCCTGACGGGAGATGAAAAGGTTCTGGTAGCTACCTATTCCGAGCAGATCGTCAGCCAGATGTTCCTAAACGATAAGATTGAGTCGGAAATGGAAAACGCCATGAAGACTGAGGAGTTCAAGGTCTTCATCCAGGCAAAATGGGATATCAAAAACGATCATGTCCACGGCGGTGAAGCTCTGGTGCGTTGGATCAAGCCCGACGGCAGCAGGATCTTCCCGGATCAGTTCATTCCCGTATTTGAAAAGAACGGTTTCGTGGAAAAGCTGGATATGTATATGCTGGAGCAGGTGTGCAAGCACCAGCGACAGCTCATTGACGAGGGCAGGGAGATCTATCCCATCTCCGTAAACCAGAGCCGCCTTCTGATGCATAACCCGGACTATCTGCCCCAGGTAGAGCGTCTTATGAAAAAGTACCGCATCCCCAACGGCTTTGTGGAGATCGAGATCACCGAGACCGTATTCCAGGATGAGCGGGCACTCATGATCCACACCACCAATGAGCTGAAGAAGATGGATATCGTTTTGGATATGGACGATTTCGGTTCCGGTTATTCTTCTTTGAACATGTTAAAGGATGTGCCTTTTGATGTCATCAAGATCGACCGGGAGTTCTTCAGTGAATCCATTACCTCCGAGGCCAGTGTCTGGATCCTGCAAAAGATCATTGAGATGGCAGAGGGACTTGGCATCCGGATCCTTTGCGAAGGCGTGGAAAACGAAGAGCAGGTAAAGCTCCTTCGGGAACTGGGCTGTTACTATGTACAGGGTTATTTCTATTCCAAGCCCATGCCTTTTGACGAGTATATGGATAAGTACTGCAAGATCAAAGAGGGTGGCAAGGAGTATTACGATTCCCTCTATGAGAGCCAGCATGAGGTGCGGGAGACCAGGAGAAAAGACGAAGAGGCCAAGGCCGGTGCCAGTGTGGCAAGTGCGGTTGAGCAGTTTAAGAAAAGCTACAAGGAAGCACCGAAGCGTCCTGAGAATGAGAAAAAAGACAGCGTAGAAAAAGAGGAAAACAAGGATTCGGAGAAGAAGGAAAAACGCATCTCCTCCGAGGAAATGAAGCTGGCTTACCTCATGCAGGGGGAGCAGAAAAACAAGGATTCCAAAAAGGAAGAAAAGAAGGAAGCCTCGGATCAGAAGGTCAAAAAGGACGGATCCGATGCAGCTATGTCCGCGGCAGATGCGGTTCGTATGATGAAGCAGAAGATGGCCGCGGAAGATTCGGAAAAGAAAGCAGAGAAGGAAAAGGAAAAGCAGGCTATGTCCGCCGCCGAAGCGGTAAGGATGATGAAGCAGAAAATGGCCGTGAAGGATGGGGAAGAAAAGCCTGCAGAAGAAAAGAAAGAAGAATCATAGAAACGTATGCAAGAAAAAGTATGTCTGCATAGCTGCTGCGCACCCTGCAGCAGCTATTGCTTGTTATCCTTAACCCCGGACCGGGAGGTTACGGTATTTTACTACAACCCCAATATCGGATCCGTTGAGGAATATGAAAAGCGTGTAAAAGAGCAGCAAAGACTCATTGAAGAGTTGAACGCCTTTTCCCTGCTGGCTAAGGAGCCGGAGGCGGCGAAAAAACGCTTTTCGGAATTGAAGATGGGGGCTGAAAAAAAGGATAAGCACCCGGCCCTTTGGGACTGGATCGAAGAAAGACTGATGGCCCGGCGTTATCCCATAGCCTTTGCCGAAGGAACTTATGATCCGGAACGCTTTTACGAGATGGCAACGGGACTGGAGAAAGAGCCTGAGCGGGGCAGAAGATGCCATGGCTGTTATGGCCTGCGACTGGCAGAGACGGCGGGTTTTGCCAAAAAGACCGGAGGGTTTGACAGCTTTGCCACCACCCTGACCTTATCCCCCTTAAAGGATGCAAAGGCCATTAACACCATCGGAAAAGGGATCGGGGAAACCACCGGAATTGCCTATCTGGAGACGGATTTTAAGAAGCAAAACGGCTATCTGTTATCCATTTTGTTGTCGGATCTGTTCGGTTTGTATCGACAAAGCTACTGCGGATGTATATACTCGAAAGAGAATGTGAATACCTTAAAGGAGTAAAGTATTATGAATGAATTTCTGGAACTGGCTAGTAAAACCGTACAAAAGGCCTTCGCCGAAGCGGGATATCCCACAGACAACGTCAGCGTGATCCTTTCCAACAGACCGGATCTGTGTGAGCTGCAGTGTAACGGTGCCATGGCTCTTGCCAAAACGGCCCACAAGGCCCCTTTCATGATTGCAGGAGAGGTGGCAGAGATCCTGAAAAAAGATGCTGCCGATTGTTTTTCCAAGATCGAAGTGGTAAATCCCGGATTTTTGAATCTGGATGCTTCCCCTTCCTTTGTGAAGTCCTATCTTTCGGATATGAGCAAGGAAGAAAAGCTTGGAGTTCCGGAGCCTGAGGCAAAAGAGACCATCGTTTTGGATTACGGCGGACCCAATATCGCAAAGCCCCTCCATGTGGGACATCTTCGTTCCGCCGTTATCGGAGAGAGTGTAAAGCGCATCATCCGCTATGCCGGACATGAAGCCATCGGTGATATCCACATGGGTGACTGGGGACTGCAGATGGGGCTTATTATCTGCGAGCTCATGGAAAGAAAGCCGGAGCTGGTTTATTTTGATGAAAGCTTCGAAGGGGAATATCCCAAGGAAGCACCCTTTACCATTGCAGAGCTGGAGGAGATCTATCCCACAGCCAGTGGCAAGGCCAATCCCAAGCCCGTGGATGGGGAATCCGAAGAGGCCTTTGAAAAGAGAAAAGAGGCCGGAAAGATCTATAAGCAAAAAGCCATGGAGTGTACCAAAAAGCTCCAGGACGGACAGCGGGGATATCGTGCCCTTTGGGATCACATCATTGATGTATCCGTTTCCGATATGAAGAAAAACTATGAGAAGCTGAAGGTGGATTTCGACCTCTGGAACGGAGAATCCACAGTCCATAACCGGATCCCTGCCATGGTAAAACGCCTCCGCGAGGAAGGCTGGGCCCATGAGTCCGAGGGGGCTCTGGTCATCGATGTAAAGGAAGAGACGGACAACAAGGAGATCCCTCCCTGTATGGTGCTGAAATCCGACGGAGCATCCCTGTATAACACCACGGATCTGGCAACCCTGGAGATGAGACGGGAGGAGATCGATCCCGACCGGGTGATCTATGTCGTAGATAAAAGACAGTCTCTGTACTTTGAGCAGATCTTCCGTGCCGCCAGAAAGAGCGGCATTGTAAAACCGGAAACAGGACTCTTTTTCCTGGGCTTCGGTACTGTTAACGGCAAGGACGGAAAGCCCTACAAGACAAGGGATGGCGGCGTTATGCGCCTTTCCATGCTCATTGAGCAGATCGAGGAAGCCATGCTTGCCAAGATCCTGGAAAATAAAAAGACCTCTTCGGAGGGTGCCATTGATGAAGCGGCAGCCAAGCAGACGGCGGATATGGTAGCCCTTGCCGCCATTAAATACGGAGATCTGTCCAACCAGGCAGCCAAGGATTACATCTTTGATGTGGATCGCTTTACCTCCTTTGAAGGAGATACAGGCCCCTACATCCTTTACACCATGGTGCGGATCAAGTCCATTTTGAAAAAATACGAGGAAAAATTCGGAAAGCTTCCGGAGGATCTTACCCTGCGGGATGCCGAGGGAGCAGAGGAAAAGGAGCTGTGCCTGGTGCTGACAAGGTTTAATGCCATGGTGCGAAATGCCTTTGAGGAGCTGGCACCCCATAAAGTCTGCGCCTATGTTTATGAATTGGCCAATGCGGCTAACAGACTCTATCACAGCACCAAGATCTTAGATGAGCCCGATGCCGAAAAGCAGAAGGGATATCTGGCCCTGTTATCCCTGACGGGACGGGTATTTGAGGCCGGTATTTCCATGCTGGGATTTGAAGCTCCCGAGGCTATGTGATCATAAAAAATCGTTGTTGACAAACAACAGGTTTCATTATATACTACACTAGTCGGTTGCAAAACCACATACACTCTTTCTCTACTTCCTGCACAAGCACTTT
>JAEEKV010000258.1 GCA_016282595.1 Lachnospiraceae bacterium | reverse complement strand
TGATCCAGTCAGAAAAAATGGGAGAGGATACCACAATTCTTTCCGGTGCCATCACCGTAAGTACCATTGTATCTATGGTGACCATCACACTTTTGATGATGCTGTTTATGACGCTGCTTGGATAACAAACAAAAAGCCTTTAAAACAAAATATGCAAAAAAGAGAATTCCCACCCTTCAGAGGGTGGGTTTTTCTATGATAAAGGAAGCGAGTATGATATACTGTGGATATGTGGTTTTATCTGCTTTCAAAGCGGCGAAACGCAGGGAAAAAGAAATGGAAACGGAGCAGAATACGGAAGTATGAAAAGAATTTTGATTACAAATGATGACGGAATTGATGCAGAGGGGATCATAAGACTGGCCCGGGTGGCAAAGCAGTTTGGTGAGATCTGGGTGGTAGCACCTGCTCACCAGAGAAGTGCAGCTTCTCACAGCATTACACTAAGGGAATCTTTGGATGTTTATCCCCATGACTTTCCGGTGGAGGGAGTAAATGCATTTTCCTGCAGCGGAATGCCCGGTGACTGTGTGAGAGTCGGAAGCCTGGGAGTCATGCCCCGGAAGCCGGACGTGGTGCTTTCCGGCATTAACTTCGGTTACAATCTGGCTTCCGATGTGCAGTATTCCGCAACTGTGGGAGCGGCTCTGGAGGCCAGCTTTCAGGAGTGTTTGGGAATCGCTTTATCGGAGGGGATACACTTCCATGAAGTAACGGATGCACAGCTGGAAAAGGTTTTGGAGCTGGTGCTGCAGTATGACTACATCCCGGGACAGATCGTGAATGTGAATTTTCCGGATTGCGAGCTTTCGGAGTATAAAGGCATTTTGGAAAACCGGACGGTGTCCGCGGGGATGGTCTATAAGGATCATTACAATGTCATAGAAGAGCTGGAAAACGGCGGAAAACGCTGGATGGTGGAAGGCGTTCATCAATATGACGCAGAAGACGGAACGGATTATCGGGCGGTGCTGGATGGATATATTTCCATCGGGCGCGTTAGAAACGTGGGATAACAGGGGCATAAGTATGAAACCACAACAAGCTTGCTTGTATGTGGTTGAAATACTTTATGACCCGTCGAAATATGAGGTCAAAGTATGAACGACTGTGTAAGGAAAAACCGTCTGATTATAGTATGCGGAATTCTCTTAATGAGCATATTCCTGATGCTTGGCTGCGGCAGCAAAGAGAGTACATCTGATGGCGGAGATAACGCCTTGGAGAGTGGGCAGGAAGCCAACGAAGATCTCGGGCAAAGTAATGTGACCGAAGCCGAGGCGACAAGCCGGGATACGGACGAAGTAACTCAGGAGCCTGCAGATGAGCTGGAACAAGGCGGCGGCACGCAAACAGAAAACAGTGGAAACGGTGATGATACAAATGTGACTGAAACAGATCTTGCAGTCATTCCTACAGACGATGAAAGCGCGAATGCACGGGAAGAAAGTAAGCAGCCGCTAACTTTAGGAGATGAGAGAACTGATGTGTATCTCCCTCTTTTGGAAGGTAAGAGAGTGGCTGTGTTTTCCAACCAGACCGGGATCGTGGGAAACGTGATCAAAAGCAGTGATGGTTCCCTTAATCTATTGGACAGAATTCCGGCAGATGGAGAAGCAGAGTATGGTCCTCACATTCTGGATGTGCTGATAGAAAGCGGTGTCAATGTTACGGCAGCCTTTTCTCCGGAGCATGGGTTCCGTGGAAATGCAGATGCGGGAGCATCGGTATCGGATAGTGTAGATGAAAAGACGGGGGTTCCTATCCTGTCTCTGTATGCGGGAAAGTCTCACTATCCTTCGGATGGTGATATGCAAAAGTTTGACACCCTGGTGATCGATATGCAGGATGTGGGTGTGCGTTTTTATACCTACCACATCTCCATGTACTATCTCATGGATGCCTGTGCGAAGGCGGGCAAGCAGATCGTACTTTTGGACAGACCCAACCCAAACGGCTTTTATGTGGATGGACCGATCCTGCAGGACGGTTTCAAATCCGGGGTGGGACAGCTTCCCCTTCCCGTGGTCTATGGCATGACCTGGGGGGAACTGGCACAGATGATCAATCATGAGGGATGGCTGAGTGCAGGTGTGGATGCTGCGGATCTGACGGTGGTTCCCTGTCTTGGATATTCCCATCAGGACCTGACGGATGTGATCGTAAGACCTTCACCCAATCTGAAGGATATGCGAGCCATCTATCTGTATGCTTCTACCTGCTACTTTGAAAACAGTGCACTGTCGGTGGGAAGGGGAACGGAATATCCTTTCGAGATCTTCGGAAGTCCCTACCTCTCCGGGGCAGAAGGTTTCACATTTTCCTTTACGCCGAAGAGCATGAGCGGTGCCAAGAATCCGCCCTTTGAAGGTCAGGAGTGTTTTGGACAGGATCTGAGAGAGAAGACCGTAGAGGAGATCCGGGAAAAGCAGATCGATCTGTCCTATGTGATGGATGCTTATGAGGCGCTGAAGGAAAGCAGACCTGATGTTTCCTTTTTCGGGAAAGCGGATAAGGAAGGGATCTACTGGATCGATCGTCTTTTCGGAACGGACAGTGTCAGACACATGATGGAAGAAGGAAAAAGTCCTGAGGAGATCAAAGCCTCCTGGCAGCCGGAAATCAATTCCTTTTTGGAACAAAGAAGACCCTATCTCTTGTATGAGGAGTGATGCTGTATGGAACAGATCTGTGAGGTGTGTTTTCGCCATTGCAAACTGCAGGACGGACAGGTCGGCGTATGCCTTGCACGGAAAAATGAGGATGGTAAAAAGGTAGCAGCCGCTAACTATGGAATGATCACATCCATTGCCCTTGATCCTATTGAGAAAAAGCCGTTAAACCGTTTTTATCCCGGAAGTATGATCCTCTCCGTGGGAAGCTATGGTTGCAATCTGAAATGTCCTTTTTGCCAGAACGTGGAGATCTCCATGGCAGATGGAAGAAGGGCGCCGGAGGCAGAGTGTGTACCCCCTGAGATCATTGCAAAGATTGCAAAAAGGGAGGAAGAAAACGGCAACCTCGGCGTGGCATTTACCTACAATGAACCCCTGGTAGGCTATGAGTATGTCAGGGATACGGCAAGGCTGGTGAAAGAGCAGGGCATGAAGAATGTCATCGTCACTAACGGCTGTGTCAGCAGGCAGGTTTTTGATGAGGTGATCCCCTATATAGATGCCATGAATATCGATCTGAAATGTTTTTCGGACTCCTACTACAGTGATACGCTGAAGGGAGATTTTGAAATGGTTCGCCGCTTCATCGAAGATGCAGTCGCGGCCTGTCATGTGGAACTGACAACCCTCATCATTCCCAAGGAGAATGACTCGGAGGAAGAGATGAGAGCCTTGTCGGAATGGATCCATACACTGGAACAAAAGTATGCAAAAAAGATCCCGCTGCACATCAGCAGGTTCTTCCCCATGAGCCGATATGCAGACAGATATCCCACACCCGTTGCGGATATCTATGGCCTTGCAGAGGTAGCAAGAGAGAACCTGGAATTTGTGTATGAGGGAAATGTGTAAAGATCGTCGATAGATAAATGCGGCGGATTAAAGCAGGCAACTGAAAAAACAGAAAGAACAGAAAGAACAGGAGGAGTCGCTATGGCAGTCATTGCAGGATTTATGGTACCCCATCCGCCCATGATCCTTCCGGAGGTGGGACGGGGCAGTGAAAAAGCAATCGAAGAGACAACAAAAGCCAATGAGAAGGTGGCCGATAGGATCGCTGAGCTAAAGCCGGATACCATCGTGATCTCTTCACCCCATACCATCATGTATGCAGACTATCATCACATCTCACCGGGCCGGGAGGCGGAAGGGGATTTTTCCAATTTCGGAGCCGGACAGGTGAAGATGCAGGTGGCATATGATGAGCGTTTCGTGGATGAGCTTTGCGTGGAAGCCATGCAAAGTGATCTGGACGCAGGAACCATGGGAGAAAGGGATAAGTCCCTGGATCACGGCACCATGGTACCTCTGTATTTCATCCTGCAAAAATATACCGATTTTCGCCTGGTGCGTATCGGTCTTTCAGGACTTCCCTTAGAGCATCAATATCGGGTTGGTATGGCAATTCAGAAGGTGGCAAAAAAGCTGGGGAAAAGAACGGTCTATATTGCCAGCGGCGATCTGTCCCATAAGCTGAAGGAAGAGGGCCCCTACGGGTTTGATCCTGCAGGTCCCGAATATGATGACAGGATCATGGACGTGATGGGGCGCGGCGCCTTTGATGAGCTGTTTGAATTTGATGAGCATTTTCTGGAGAAGTGCGCTGAATGCGGACATCGCAGTTTTGTTATGATGGCAGGGGCCTTTGATCGTCAAAAAGTTAGCATAGAGAAACTTTCTCACCAGGATGTGACGGGAGTGGGCTACGGGATCTGCTGCTATGAGCGCATCAGTGATGAGCCTGATGAGGACAGAGCCTTCCTGGATCTTTGGGAGCAGAAGGAAACGAAGCGAAGGGCGCTTTCAAGGTCCAAGGAGGATCTGTATGTCAGACTTGCCAGAAAATCCCTGGAAAGCCATATCCGTTATGGACAGACGATATCGGCAAAGGAGGCCCTTGAAGAGCTGGTGCAGGTGATGCAGACAGAAGGGCAACCATCGGAAACCGATCAAAACAACAACAGGGAATCCGAACCGGCAGAGCAGGAAAAGGCACTTTTGAATCGAAAGGCGGGTGCCTTTGTATCCCTTCATAAGCAGGGGCAGCTTCGCGGCTG
>JAEEKV010000257.1 GCA_016282595.1 Lachnospiraceae bacterium | reverse complement strand
CCTCATCGGTAAGGACATCATCCGCTTCCATACCATTTACTGGCCCATCTTTTTGATGGCACTTGGTGAGCCGCTTCCCAAGCAGGTTTTCGGCCATCCCTGGCTTTTGCAGGGCGGTGAGAAGATGAGCAAGTCCAAAGGAAACGTGCTCTATGTGGACGATCTGATCAACATCTTTTCCCTGGATGCGGTACGCTACTTCGTGCTCCATGAGATGCCTTATGAGAATGACGGTACCATTACCTGGGAGCTTATGACGGAGCGTGTAAATTCCGACCTTGCCAATACTCTGGGCAATCTGGTAAACCGTACCGTTGCCATGAGCAATAAGTATTTCGGCGGCGTGGTAGAGAATAAGCAGACCGCTTCCGACGAGGTGAAGGAAGCCGGAAAGACGGGACAGATGCTTTCCGAGCAGCAGATTGATGAGGACCTTCGCAAGATCGCTACGGGAACCTATGAGATCGTGGAGGAAAAGATGGAGGAGCTTCGCGTAGCCGACGCCCTTTCCGAGATCTTTGCCCTCTTTAAGAGACTGAACAAATACATCGATGAGACAGAGCCCTGGGTTTTGGCAAAGGATGAGAGCAAAAAGGACCGTCTTGCTACGGTGCTGTACCATCTGTGCGAAGGCATTATGATCGGTGCAAGCCTTCTTCGTCCTTTCATGCCTGATACTGCAGAAAAGATCGCAGGTCAGCTGAATGCCAAGCTTTACGACTTTGATACCCTGTCCTCTTTCGGACAGTATGTATCCGGCAGCAAGGTAACCGATACACCCGAGATCCTCTTTGCAAGACTGGATAAGGAAGAGATCTTAAAGAAGGCAGCTGAGGTAGAGGATGCCCAGAGACAGGACTATGTAGCCCATCAGAAAAAGGCTACGGAAAATCTGTTAAAGGCAGGCCGGATTTCCCAGGCAGAA
This sequence comes from Lachnospiraceae bacterium, assembly GCA_016282595.1. Taxonomy (GTDB): domain Bacteria; phylum Bacillota; class Clostridia; order Lachnospirales; family Lachnospiraceae; genus RGIG7926. Next base: position 7,099 of record JAEEKV010000257.1, on the reverse strand, counting down.
GCTGATGCAAAGCTTCGTGAGCTGGGTGGCGGCAGCGCCGATGATGAGGCTGTCATTGATATCGAGAAAAAGGAAGAGATCACCTTCGAGGACTTCGGAAAGATGCAGTTTCAGGTAGGTCACATCATTGCCTGTGAAGAGGTGCCCAAGAGCAAGAAGCTTCTCTGCTCTCAGGTGAAGGTAGGCTCCAAGACCCTGCAGATCGTTTCCGGTATCAAGGCGCATTACTCACCTGCAGATATGGTCGGCAAGAAGGTTATGGTTCTTGTGAACCTAAAGCCCGCTAAGCTGGCTGGAGTTTTAAGCGAAGGCATGCTCCTTTGCGCAGAGGATGCCGACGGCAATCTGGCGCTGATGACTCCGGATAAGAATATGCCGGCAGGAGCAGAGATCTGCTAAGCAGACGTTACGATTCACGAAGTGTCTGAGTTTAAATCCATCTTCGAGTGCTTGCACCATAGCAGATGGATTATGAATGCATATGATTCGTGATACAAAAGGAAAAATATGAAAGAAGATTTTACATTCGACTCCCGGGACGGTAAAACCGTTTTACATGCCACAGTCTGGAAGCCGGAGACGGCTCCGGTGGCGATCCTGCAGATCGTCCATGGCATGAACGAGTATATCGACAGGTACGATCGCTTTGCCCGCTTCCTTGCGGGCAAGGGGATCTTAGTCACGGGTGAGGATCATTTAGGACATGGAAGATCAGTACCCGAAGGTGGCACCTTCGGGTATTTTGCAGAGCACGATGCAGCAACGGTTGTAGTCCGGGATGTTCACAGGCTTAAGAAGATCACCCAGGAGCAGTACCCGGGTGTACCCTACTTTATCTTAGGACACAGCATGGGTTCCATTATGCTTCGAAACTATCTGCTTCGCTATGGCAACGGTATTGACGGCGCCCTTATTATGGGAACGGGAACCCCCGCTGCCGCTTTTTTGGCCGGTGCCCAGGTTATGATCCGTGCCATGGAGGCTGTGAAGGGAGATAAGTACGTTTCCAAGAAGGTAGCAGCCCTTACCTTTTCTCACTATATGGATCATATTGAGCAGCCCAGAACCTACTATGACTGGGTGATCTCAGATCCCGAGGAGCTGGAAAAGTATGTAAAGGATCCCCTGTGTACGGGCTTTACCTTTACCTTAAACGGCTTTTATACCCTGGCGGAAATGAGCAGACGGATGCAGATCAAGAGCCTTTTGACAAGGATCCCCCAAAAGCTTCCCATTCTCATTGCTTCGGGAACGGAGGATCCGGTGGGAGCCTGGGGAAAGGATCCCCGGGAGCTTTACGATACTTATCTGAATCTGGGACTTTCCAGGGTGACCTTAAAGCTGTATCCCGATCTTCGCCATGAGCTTTTGAATGAGACGGAAAAAGAAAAGGTCTGGGAGGATGTTTACAACTGGCTGAAAAACAGTCTTCCCAAGGCAGCAGGGAGCTGATATGGGAAATAGTAACGGATCCATATTCAAATATCTGTTTCCCCTTGTCCTTGCCGGAGTGGTCTTTTATCTGGTCTTTACCAATATGGGAAAGGAGCGGGCCATCCCCGGAATTCCGGAGCCCAAGCAGGAAAAAGTAACCGGCGGCATTACCAAGGAGATCGACGGTTATACGGTAAAGATCGATTACCTTTACAGCTACGATATCAAGGCCCTGGTAGTCAGTGCCAAGGGATATGACGGCAGCAGACTGGGAGATCAGCTTTCTCCCAAGGATCTGGCCCTTGCCTGGGGCGCGGTAGCGGAAAAAAATAAGGATATAAACTTTCACTGGCGCCAGTCCTCACGCAGGTATTACTGGCAGCTGAACAGTGATGCGGAGGTTCGGAAGATCGGCAATCTGGAAACCATCAGTCTTTGCAGTGCCAACACCCATCTCATCCCTGCAGACGATACCGTCCGGAAGCTGGTGAAACGGATCAAGAAGGGCGATTATGTCCGGATCAAAGGGTATCTGGTAAATGTGGATGCCAAAAAAGGAGATGGCTCTACCTTTTGGTGGAATTCCAGTACCACCAGAGAGGATACGGGAGACGGATCCTGCGAGCTGGTTTATGTGACACAGATTCAGAAACTGGATTGAGTATAAATACTCTAAAGGAGAGAAAGCATATGAAAAAATATCAAGGCAAAGTAACAAAAAGCCTGCTTTTTTTAGCGGCTACGTTTATTATGGGGCTGTTTTTTACCACGGCCCTGAGCCGGGATGTTTTTGCTTCGTCAAATGCCAAGTTTGACAAGCCCATTATTGCCTTTGGTGCGGATCTTTCCGCCGATCAGAGGGCAAGCGTATTATCCCAGATGAACTTAACGGAAGCAGATCTTAGCGGCTATCAGGTGCTTACCATTACCAACCAGCAGGAGCATCAATATCTGGATCAGTATCTGGACAGCTCCGTGATCGGATCCAAGGCCCTTTCCTGTGTGCGGATCCTTCCGGCAGAGGCAGGCGCCGGCGTAACCGTTACCACCAAGAACATTACCTACTGTACCACGGGAATGTACAGAAATGCTCTGCTGACTGCAGGGGTACAGGATGCGGATATCCTGGTAGTGGGACCTTCTCCCATTTCCGGCACTGCCGGACTCATCGGTGCCATCAAGGCCTATGAGAATGTCAGCGGAGAAGCGGTTTCCGACCAGAAGCTGGATACGGCCATGGATGAGCTCATCACCACAGGTGAGATCGCAGAAGCTCTGAATGAAGTAGATGCCTCCGGCAAGCTTTCGGAGGAGGATGCCGAGAAGGTAGAGGAGCTCATCGCCTTTGTAAAGGCCAAGGTGGCAGCGGGCGAGCTGGAGACCGATGCGGATGTGGAAAAGGCCATTGCCGAGGGAGAAGAAAAATTCGGCATCATGCTGGATGACACCGAGGTGCAGAAGATCGTGGATGTCATGGATAAGATCAGAGAGCTGGGCATCGATCCCAACCTTCTGGTATCCCAGGCAGAGGATCTGTATGAGAAGTTTGGAACGGACTTCATCAATCATGTAACCGATCCGGATATGGAAAAGGCAATAGCCGATGAAATGATCAAGGGAACGGCTTCCAACTATATTCAGAAGTTTGTGGATGTCATCAAGGGCTTCTTCGCAAAGATCTTCGGGTAAGATACAGAAGTACAGCAGAACTACAAAACAGATCATGGAAAAACCGGAAATAGAAACACAAAAACAGGACTCCGACGGAGTCCTGTTTTTTATTGGCATTCTTATCTTTTTTAATGTAGCTTCAATGTAGATTTGTTCTTATACATGATGCGGTCAGCCCGTTTGAATACATCGGATACGGACAGATCGATCTGGGCATCGAATACCGCAAGGCCGGAGGCGATGACGATACCACCGGAATCATGGTTTTTCTGAATGGTCTTCCGGAAGTTTTCAAAGACCTTGATATAGTCGTTGTAATCGGCGCCCTGAAGGATTGCCACAAATTCATCTCCTCCGATACGGAACACCGGAGAGTGCTTGAAGGCATCGCAGATAAGGGAGCAGGAATCCTTGATGTAGCTGTCTCCCGCAAGATGCCCCTCTTCGTCATTGACGTGCTTCAGATCGTTGATATCAAAGACCACAATGGCAAAGGAAGGTTCCTCTTTTGCTGCGATCTGGGCATCCAGAGACTGCTCGGTTTCCAGGTAGGCACGTTTGTTTTTCACGCCTGTTAAGGGATCCTTTACAGCCAGGGTCATGGCCTCTTTGTATTCCAACTCACGGGTCATGGCATCGTTGATATTGGTTACGCCGATGATGATGTGGCGATTGTCGTTCTTGGGTCTTACAGCCCGCAGGTTCACGTACTCGGGAACGCCGTCCAGGATCAGACGATAGTTGATGGAATAGGTGCTGTCTTTTGTCAGCTCAAACAACAGCTTTCCCTTTTGCATCTCTGCCTGCAGCAGAGGAATGTCATCAGGATGGATGTTGGTCTGGATATTTTCCAGGGTATCCTCGAAGAAGTTCGTGGATTTTACGCCGATGTTCAGAGTGGCATATTTTTCGCTGGAGCTGTATTCGATATACTCATCCGTTACGATATCCACGTAGTAGATCACTTCATAGCGGTTCAGCATGGCATGGGCAATCTGGGCGTAGATCTCAGGCTCGGAAGCCATCTGGAACTCATGACGCATATCCGTATCTACTTCCCTGACGCCGATAATGATAAACTCTCCGTTTTCATCATGAAGGCAGGTGGCCTTCAGATGGTAATGAATGGGAATATCCTTCACCATCAGCCGGTAATTGAGCATAAAGGAGCGCCGTTCCCTCATGAAATTTTGAAGGGACACCTTATTGACAACGGAAAGAAACTTTTCCCTGTCATCCGCAAATACATGGCTGTTGCAAAAATCTTTGGAATAGGTAAAGAAGTCATCCCCTTCGGAAAGCACTTTAAGCTTGTCATCCTCTCCGCAGGCATACTCTGTGTAATGGCCGTCTTCCATATTGACGTGATAAATGTTGGCATAGTCCCTTGCCAGAGAAACGGCCAGACGTGAAAAGGTCATTTCATCGGATGATCTTTTCGTATTTTCATTCAGAACCCCATCAGTCATCAAATAAACCTCAAATTAACCCTCAATACAGTCTGTTCATAGAATAAGCGGAGGGCAAGGGATTCGAACCCTCGGTGCTCTTTTGGAACACACAGCTTTTCGAGAGCTGCACCTTCGACCACTCGGACAACCCTCCGAACCGTCTATGACTCTAATAAAGTATCACACTTTCCTTTATTTTGCAATTGTATTCAGTATCATTATCTGTTAGAATAAGGTTACATAATGTTTGGATGTCCGGATTCCAATCTGCGAAAAAAGTGCGTGTGAAGGGCAAAAGAGCAGGATGCGGGGGTTCGGCACATGGAACAGGTAGTGATAAAGCCACTTGGCATGGATGAATGGGATCTTGCAACTGCACTGATCTGGCGGGTTTTTTTGCGCTGTAATGCGCCGGATCTTGAGCAGGAGGGGATTGAGAGCTTTTTGAACTTCATTTCCGACGAACATTTGAAGATGTTCTGCAGGCTGGAGGAGTTTGAAATGCTCGGTGCATATCTCGGACATCGCCTGGTAGGTGCTGCAATGCTACGCCAGAAGACCCATATATCCCTTTTGTTTGTGGATACCACCTATCAAAAGAAGGGGATCGGACGGGCCTTTATCCGGTATTTTACAGCGCTGACCAAGCAGCGGGGAGGAGGCAGTCTTACGGTGAATGCCACACCCTTCGCGCAGCAATTCTACTATCGTATGGGGTTTCAGGATGCCGGTCCTATGGAGGTCAAGGAGGGAGTCAGATATTATCCCATGATCCTTTCCTTCGGGGCGGTATTGACATAAAGCAGTCGTTTATTGGGGGATACTTGCGTTATGGATTTTATTAAGAGCAAAAACATTTTTCTACTGACAAGAGACACATTAAAGCTTTTGGATAAGCGGCTGATGAAGCACGGCAGCCGTGTGGCTTACATATTGTATAAAATGCTGGAGACCAAAGGCGGCTATGAGAAGTTTGAGATGGCAGAGTATGCTATGCTTGCCACCTTGCATGATATCGGTGCTTATCGTACCGATAATCTGTCCATGCCCCTTGCCTTTGAGACCCGGAATACACTTCCTCATTCCATTTACGGATATCTGTTTCTGAAGTATCTTTCCCCCTTTGAAGACAGAGCGAAGATCCTTTTAAACCACCATCTTTCCTTTATGGAACTGGCGGAAAAAGGAGAAACCCAGTATTTGACGGTCACCACCTACCTGTCTTTGGCTGAGTGTGTGGATGTCTATCGGGAGGCGTTGGGGGATCGTTTCCGGGTATCTTCCTTCAGACCTTTTGAGGGCAAACGTTTTTCCAAAGAGTCTCTGGACATCCTGGATCGGACCATAGCCCAGCAGAAGATCTTTGAAAAGATCGAATCTGAGGAGTATGAGCAGGAGCTGAGCCACCTGGTGGATACCCTCATGTTTACCAATGAAGAAAAGAAGCGTTATATGGAAACCATCATGTATTGTCTGGATTTTCGCAGTCATATGAAGGTTCAGGATACGGCGGTGTGCATCAGCATTTGCAGCCAGCTTGCCGAGCTTATGGGACTGGATCAGAAAACCCAGGAGATGCTGTACTACGGCGCTTTGATCCATGATATCGGAATGCTTTCCATTCCCAAGGAGGTCATTGAGAGCAATCGGCGTCTGACGGATGAAGAGATGGAAATGATGAGGGAGCATATCCCCATTATCAGGGATATCCTGGAGTCCAGGCTGGATCCGGTGGTAACGGAGATCGCTGCCCGCCACCATGAAAGATGCAACGGAAAGGGCTATCCCGAGGGACTGGACGGCAATCAGATGAATACCCCCCAGAAGATCCTGCAGCTTGCGGATGCCGTTACGGGTATGATCAACGACAGACCTCACAGAGCCGGAATGCCTGCCAATACGGTGCGGGAGATCCTGATGAAGGAAAGCGGAGACCGGAATTTCGATCCCGAGGTTTTGCGGGTCTTTTTCGACAATTTCGACCAGATCCTGGATGTGGCAAAGCAGCAGGGTAAGGACAGTCTGAACCCCAATTCCCTGGTGGAAGCCAGGTATGCAAAGCTGGAACAGGCTCTGAAAAAAATGAAGAAAAAATAAAATTTCTTAACTTTAGGCAAAGTGTATAAATCGTTTCGTAATCTTTGTGTAGTTGTGTTATAGTCAAACATCAGGCTTTCAGTTATACTACTGCATAGGTTGTGAAACCACGAAAATCATTAATAGGAGGAAGATTTCATGGCAAATCTATCATTAAAGGACGTATGTAAAGTATATCCTAACGGTTTTGAAGCTGTTAAGGACTTCAATCTTGAGATTGCCGATCAGGAGTTCATCATTTTCGTAGGACCTTCCGGATGCGGTAAATCCACCACACTTCGTATGATCGCTGGTCTGGAAGAGATTTCTTCCGGTGAGCTGAGAATCGGTGAGAAACTGGTTAACGACGTAGAGCCCAAGGATCGTGATATCGCAATGGTATTCCAGAGCTACGCTCTGTATCCCCATATGACGGTATATGATAACATGGCATTCGGTCTGAAGCT
>JAEEKV010000256.1 GCA_016282595.1 Lachnospiraceae bacterium | reverse complement strand
GAAATTCATTAAATGACAGGATCTAGGTTGCATAATCACATTTGAACATGACGCCCTCCCTAATGAGTGCTGTTTATCAAGACTTATAGCATACATCTGTAAGGTCTCATCATATGTTTCACTGTAAAATTCATCCTTCAGTATTCCGCCGCAATTTTTAACAACTCCGGCTGATGCTATATTTTCCTTAGCGCAGGATACCAGAACCTCTTTTATCCCAATCCTGTCACAAACCTCCAACGCCCGGGCAAGCAAATCCGTACCATAATGCTTCCGTCTTTCTGTCGGTCTGATGGAATAGCCGATATGACCGCCTTCTTTTTGCAGAAACTCATTTAAGGCAAGTCGGATATTCACCATTCCAACGATCTGATCGTCGGTTTCTCTGACATAAAAGTAGGTCAAGTCCGGAACATTGGGCTTGGGAATATTGGCAATATCAATATAATCCAACACCTTTTCCAGCCATTTTTCATAGGTGGATTCTTTTAAAAAACTGTCAAGAGAACCGCTCCCATTGATTTCTGAGCCATATTCATAAAACTCGTTTATATAGGCAATGGCCTTTTCCTTATATTCAATTCGCGGAAATACCAATTTCATCTTACACCTCTGCATCTTTCTCATGCCACCCTTGTCATACGGTGATCTCTATCTGATTTCCTTCTATCGCAACAACACTCGATTCATAATATCCATCGCCGGTTGTTCTCGGTCCTGAAAGGATGGCATAACCTGCTTTCCTGATCCGCTCCGTAAGCTCATCTACCGCCTCTTTTGAACCAACGGAAAAAGCGATATGGGCATACCCGGTTCGGTTCGAATCCTTTTCGGGGTCGCTCAACTTCGATTTATTCATCAGCTCCAACCTGGCACCATCTTCAAAGGAAATAAAATACGACCGAAAGTCCGTGGTTTTATTATGATACCCGTCATTGGAAACGCCATTTAAGTATTTCACAAAGAAATCTCTGGCGGCTTCCAGGTCTTTTACATACATTCCCACATGTTCTATGCGCATATTTACACCTCAAAGATTATACTGCATAAAGTTCCCGTTATGGACAAACCCATAGGCAGTATATAACTTCACTCCCATATTGGAAGCTGTAATATGTACAGCGCCGCATCCATAGGTTCTAGCCTCTTCCACCACGCGGTGCAGAAGCTCCTTTGCGATTCCCATGCGTCTGTAACCGGGATCCGTAAACATACTTGATAAAAGCCCCAGCTTTCCGGAGGGACAGGTAAAATAGGGGGGCTTTTCCACAAAGGACATACCGCTGGTTCCCACAATGGTCTCACCATCCATAGCCAGCCATGAAACAAAGGTTCCATCTGCCATATGCTTTCTGTAGAATGCAAAAAGTGCCGATTTCAGATCCACGTCCTTGGGCACTTCTCTGCCTTCCGACACATATTCCTCCGTCAGTTGCCGGATCCGCATATCAATAAAGGTTTCCAACTCTTTTTCCGTCAGCTTCTGATATACAATCTCCATAACGCACCTCCCTTTCAGTCACTCCTGTTTATTGTAACACAGACGGATTGAAAACGGGATATGTAAATCTGCGCTCCTTTGTGATAGAATAGGGATAGTTGAAAAACAAATACTCAAAAGGAGGTACTATTATGCAATACGAAATCAAAGGCAACACCTTACCCGTGCTTCTTTGCCGTTTAGAGCCCGGCGAAGAGATCATCTGCGAATCCGGCTCCATGAGCTGGATGGACGAAGGCATTGAAATGATCACCGAGGGCGGCGGTCTCGGCAAAGTCTTCGGACGTATGGTATCCGGTGAAAATCTTTTCACCAACCGCTATGTGGCAAAAAGAGCAGGCGAGATTGCTTTCGCTTCCAGCGTTCCCGGCAGCGTGATCGCATTGGAGGTAACCCCCGAGCATCCCATCATCGCGCAAAAGGGTACGTTTCTTGCCAGCACTCCCGGCGTAGAGTATTCCGTATTTTTACAAAAGAAACTGGGAAAAGCCTTCTTCGGCGGTGAAGGTTTGATCATGCAGAAATTCTCCGGATCCGGACTGGTATTCCTGGAGGTAGATGGTTTTGCCGTAGAATATGATCTGGCTCCCGGCGAAAAGAAAGTTATCGATACCGGATATCTGGTATCCATGGACGCCACCTGCAACATGGAAGTGGTTACCATCAAAGGCGTAACCAATGTACTCTTCGGTGGCGAGGGGCTGTTTAATACCGTAGTATCCGGCCCCGGTCATATCATTGTACAGTCCATGCCCAAGCAGAACCTGGCAATGACCCTCTATCGCCTGATGCCTAAGAGCAGCAACTGATCCCGGACAAAACAAATCAAAAAACAGGGCACCGGATACTCTCCGATGCCCTTTTCTTTTTATCCGTAAATGTATTCCTCAAAGGATCCCCAGTTGCCCTCCAGCTGTGCTTCCTTTTCAAAGGTAAAACGCAGCTCCTTCAGCTTCAATCCGCCGTTCATGAAACGAAGCCGCATTACGCCGTAGCGGGAACCAAACAGGATCTTTCTCTGAACCACCATCTCCTGTCCGCCTCCGTGGAAGGTAAAGGAGCCTCCCGGTATGCCCTGATAGTAAATACCGATTGGTATCTGAGACAGCTCGGACAGATCGGAGGAGCCTACCATATCCATAAAGTAGCAGCCTCTCTTTAGCACGTCAAAGCCCATAAAGAAGATGGCACCCTTTGTGGTATCCACATCGGAAAGATCGATGACGGTGCCGTCCTGGATCTCATAATACCGTACATCCTCCGGATCAGCCACTGTTACCTCTTCCGTAAATCCGATCACATCGACCTTATAAGGCTCCTTGCAAAGTCTCTTCATGGCGTTGGTATGCATGAGCACCTTGCAGATATTCCTTGCCAGACGAACCAGCTGTCCTCTGGTGATCTCTCCCTTTGCAAGCGCATCCAGGGTATCGTCTCCCGTGGAGTTAACGCCTGCATCCGGACAAACCGCAAAGAAATCATTCTGCGCCAGTACCAGTCTGGAGAAAGAGGTTTTATCCACCTGTCCATCAACATCTCCGATATTGGCCCACCAATCAGTCATCACAAGGCCTTCAAAGCCCCATTCTCCTCTCAGGATATTGGTGCAAAGATCATGACGGGAATTGGTCCAGATTCCGTTGATGGGACCATAGGTGGTCATGACGGAATCTGCGGCCGCCTCTCTGACTGCAATCTCAAAGCCCTTCAGATAGATATCGCGCAGCGCTCTCTCGGAGATCACATTCTCTTCCGTATGTCTGTTGGTCTCCTGATTGTTTCCGCAAAAATGCTTCAGGGTTCCGGATACACCGCTTTGCTTCAGTCCCCTGATCTGGGCTGCTGCGATCTTACCTGTTACCAGCGGGTCCTCACTGAAGTATTCGAAGTTTCTTCCGTTCAAAGGATAGCGGTGAATGTTCATACCGGGGCCCAGCAGGAAATCTACCCCGTTTTTATTCATTTCCATACCCAGCATTGCGTAAAGCTCGGTATTCAGCTCAGTATTCCAGGTGCAGGCCAAAAGGGTTCCGTTGGGCAGACTGAAGGCTCTTGCGCCGGAATCCAGACGCATACCGCTGGGTCCGTCGGAACAGCATCCTGCCGGAATGCCAAACTCCTTCAAAGCAGGGCTCACACCACCAAAGGCTGCCGCCGTACCGGGGGTTACCTTGGGACTTCCCATGCCCTCGCCTCGGATGATGGCAGAAAGATCCTCGTCGGAAAGCTGGGCCAGAAAATCCTCCATATCTGCTTTGCCGTCTCTGACATCCTTTAATTTGATGCCCTGATCCCCTGTATAGTTCTTAGCGGCAGGTTGATCGGCCTTTGCCTCAGCAAGATCCACAAGGGGTGCTGTAGGCGTTTTTTCCCTGCTGATGACATACTTACCATCTGTTTCCGAAAAGACGGGTTTGATCCTCTCAAATTCCACAACGGGGGCCATCTGCCTGCTTAATTTGTCAACGGCAATGGTTTCCTTCTGGGTAACGCTTCCGATCTCCTTCAGATCCCGAACATTTTGTCCCACGTAGAATACATACTCTCCGGCCTCCAGCACATAACTGCTTGCAAAGCCTGCTGCTCCCGTCTCGTCATAGGAAGCCAGGGTATAAGGCGGGATCTCCACTGTCAAAATCTCCTCCTGATCGGGAGTTAACTCTTTTGTCTTAGCAAAGCCTGCCAGGCTTAATACAGGCTGTCCCAAAACACCCTGAGGCTTTTTCACATAAAACTGTGCTACTTCCTTGGCAGAAGCACTTCCGATGTTTTTCACCTTAGCTGAAAGCTGCAGACAATCTGCGGGATCCGCAAAGCCATCTGTGGCTGCTTTCTCGGTTTGATCTGCTCCCAAAAGCTTTATGCCTTCCGGCTCCATGGAAAACTCCGTATAGGAAAGGCCGTAGCCGAAGGGATACATCACAACCTCGGGATGGAAGGTCTCAAAGTAGCGATAGCCTACATAAATATCCTCTTCATAGAAATTCCGGGTCAGATCACCGAAATTTCCATAGGCAGGGGCATCCTCAATCTTTCGAACGATAGAGTCGGTAAGTCGTCCGCTGGGGCTTGCCTTGCCCAGCAAAACATCTACGCAGCCAAGTCCACCGATCTCGCCACCCTGCCATGCATAAAGCACTGCATCCGGAGCGATCTCCTCGATCTCCTGCATATCCAAAACGGCGCTGACGTTCATCACCAAAACTACCTTGTCAAAGGCTTTTCTGACCTTGCGAAGCAGATCTGCTTCCTTCTCACCCAGACGATAAGCGCCTCTTTCATCCACATAGTCCTGCTCTTCGCCGGCGGTTCTTCCGATGATCACAAGAGCAGCATCGGAAACCTTGGCTGCATCCGAAACCAGCTCCTCGGAAACCTCCATCTCCTCCTGAGACCAGGGCTCATTGCCGAAGCCCACACCTGCATCAAAGGGATGGATCTGCTCAAATTCCTCATACAGCTTCAAAAGAGTTTCATTCAGTTGTATCTTCTCTTCCTTCAGACCATCCAAAATACTCCAAACCTTGGGTACGTTTACCATACCTCCTGATCCGGTTCCGCTCTTATAGTAATTGTTCTGCATACGTCCGAAAACGGACAGCTTTACATCCTTTGCAAGGGGCAATACATGGTTTTCATTCTTTAAAAGGACCACGCCTTCCTGTACCGCACTCCTTGCCAGATTTTCATAGACTTTCCAATCCAGTGTCATTTTGCTTTCCTCCTGTAACCCATACATTTTATCGCTTGTTTGATATCGATATTTGCTTTCAATCCTCTTCTTTTTCAAGAATCTCTTCCATCAGCTTTGGAAGCTTGTCAAAAGATTCAATCCTGTAGTCTGCCTCAGGCACCTCTCCATAGCCGTAAGCCGCGTGGATAAAGGGTAATCCCGCTGCCTTTGTTGCCGTATAGTCTCCCAGGATATCTCCTACATAGTAAGCCTTGTCTAACTGATTTCTCTCTACCACAAGGCGGATATTGTCTCCCTTGGGAAGCTGGGTAGTTCCGAAATCCTCGTGATCCGAAAAGTACTGCTCCAGCTTATGAAACTCCATAAAGGCTTCGATATAGCCACGCTGACAGTTGCTGACCACCGCCAGGAAATACTTCTCGGAAAGCTTCTTCAAGGTCTCTTCCAGATGCGGCATCAACACACCGCCGTGCTCTCTGATGTAATCATTCTCATGATCCGTACACATGGTCATGAGCTCCATGGCTCTTTCCTTGGAAACCGTATCAAAAAATAGTACAGCAATCTCGTCCATGGTCTTTCCCATGAGCTTTGTCATATCCTCAACAGTACCTTTTTTATGGAAATCCGGTTGCTTGTCGATCACCTCATTCCAGGCTTCGATCACAGCCTCGGAGCTGTCCCACAGCGTCCCATCCAGATCAAATAAGATGCCGATTTTCTTCATCCTTTTCTGTCCTCTCTTACACATATTTTTTCTTAAGGCTTATCCCTTCCACTATACCTTACGGGGGATATATCCGTCAATCTCAGCTTCCCGATATTCTATGAGCAGTCCCAACTCCGCAGCCGCCGAATCTGCCTCCCCCGGCTTAGTTCAGACAGTTCGGTGCCCGCATTGCGGGCATCCGTAACTCACCGCCGAAGGATCAGATCTCGTCGACTGCTCCACGAAAAATGCGAAGTAAAAAACGGCTGTGGGATCCGCAGGGATCTCACAGCCGTTTACTAATCACTTTAAATCATCCTTAGTCCTGCAGAATTCTGGTAACCGCAACCGGAGTTCTGTAATATACATTGGCGATACGGATACCGGTCTTAGGTGAGCTTGCGTTCACGATCTGACCACCACCGATGTAGATACCTACGTGGTTGATCCTCTTGCCCTTTGCATAGAATACCAGATCGCCCGGCTTTGCCTCGCTCAGCTTCACTCTCTTACCACAGTTCACCTGGGCTCTGGAGGAGTGAGGAAGGGATACGCCGTATTTCTTGTAAACCGAAAGGACGAATCCTGAGCAGTCACAACCCTTGGTCAGCGATACGCCGCCCCATACATAAGGATTGCCCACAAACTGCTTTGCATATTCGCAAAGTTCCATTCTGACATTGGATACGCCGTTGCCATATAAGAACTCGGTCATATTTTGGGCTGTCTTCAGCTGTACGCCTACGGAAACATACTCTGCTGCACAATACAGCTTGTGTCCGTCATATTTCACGCCGACCCAGTTATCGTCTTTTTCAAACACCGTCATCTGCTCGCCGTAAGGAACCATGCAATAAACCGGTGCATCGGTGCCCTTATCCTCACGAAGCTTAAGGCCGTCAGCCTTAACGGTAGCCTGCTCCTGAACAACGGTGGAAGCATACTCTACAGCCTCGGGACCGGTGATCAGATACTCAACGTTCACATAGCCTTCTACGGATCCGGAGGTGATGTGCGCCATATTACCGACAACATCCAGGATCTCGCAGCCTGCTTCGTTTTCCATCTTACCTACCAGCTTGCTGTCCTCTTCTGCGGAGGCACGTACATTCAGATGGTCATCCACCTGAACGATTCCGAGATGGGTATATCCGAAGTTCTTACCGGATGCTTCCTCTTCCTCGAACTCATCCTGGATCTCTTCATCGGAAAGGGTCAGGCTGTCATCAAGAGCATTGGCCGCTCCAACGGTAAGCACTACGGGATCTTCCTTAACGCCCTCTGCCGCGGAAGCATCAATCACAGTGGTATCACCGGATACGGAGATCACATTCTCTGCATTCAGGGGATCTGCGCTCTCTTCTGCGGACAGATCCTGCACATCCGTTGTATCCTCGGATACTGCTGCGGTCTCTGCAGGTGTTGCGTCTTTGACGGTATTTTCAGTTGTGACATCAGTTTCGATCACTGATACTTCTTCGGTAGCAATAGGGGTCATAACAAAGTTACCTGCGCCTGCTGTCAGTCCCCAATCTGCCTTAGCGGGAACGGTTACAGCCAGCGTGGTTGCAAATATGACGGCTGCTGCCAAAGAACTCTTTTGTATCTTCTGATTCATTGTATTCTCCGAATAATCATTACAAAAATGTTACAAACTTGTTACATCCGAGTATAACAGTTATGTCAACACCTGTCAACCCCTGTTTTCTATTCAGATTTCACTGTTTTCACCATCCTCGAAAAAGGCGATTCTTTCCAGGGTATCAGCGTTTTCTTCTGCGAATTTTTCCTCGGTTCGTAATATTTCTGTTCCGTACCCTGTCAGGGCTGCAAAGGGTGAAAACTGCACCGCCCTGTCATATAAGGCCATTCTGGGAACGCTTTTGGGATCCGGATGGTCCATATATAACAGATCCGCATATTTTTCCTCGCAGATCCTCTGATCCTCCGCCATCTGTTTGGATGCAACCTGTGGCATGGGATAGATCTCCTGTATCATGCTTTGTGTCCTCCGATCTGGCTGTTTCGCTCAATGGTGGTTGCCCCCTCTTCAAAGTTCATACCCTTAAGGATGGCATTTTTCCCATACCGCTTCTGGATGTCCAGAATGGCATCCTGGATCTTTCGCTCCTTCTGCCTCTTTTGCTCCGTCTCTTTCCTCTGGGCTTCCTCTGCCTGATAATCCGTAAACAGATCCAGCTGCACATACTCCTCTTTCTTGCCGGATGCATCAGAGTTTACACGATCCTCCGGAAGCACGTGATTTGCCGTTACGATGACTCCACGAACATAGAGTTCCTTGGGCATGATCTCATCATAAAGGTGAAGCACCGCATCGATGATCTCTCTGGAGGAGGAAAAATGGCCCTCCAAGTTAATGCTGCCGTGGATGGATTTTGGCACCGTTCTGCCATAGCGATCAATCTCCACTTCTCCACTATAGGCTTCAGACAAAAAGCCCTCCTGCAGATTCTCTCTGTCAAAACGAATATCCAAAACCATCTGGTCCGTTACCAGATGCTTACTTACCAGATCCAGCAC
Organism: Lachnospiraceae bacterium; assembly: GCA_016282595.1. Classification (GTDB taxonomy): domain Bacteria; phylum Bacillota; class Clostridia; order Lachnospirales; family Lachnospiraceae; genus RGIG7926. The sequence goes on along the minus strand of JAEEKV010000256.1, from coordinate 34,373 downwards.
CAGAAGGTCCGTCATTTCATGAACGATGAGTCTGGCCTTCTTGCTGTCATAAGGCTCGGACAACACCTGTCCTGTGCAAACAGAATTATTTTCCGGCACATAGGCCTTGATCTGCTCCAGGGTACAGTCTTCCCAGCCCCAGGCGTGATCGATCAAAAGCTCCGCATTTTTTCCGAAGATCTTATAAAGCAGCTTTTCATTATAATATTCATCCTCCGCTCCCACAGAGCATCTGGCAATATCTCCCAGGGTATAGATCCCATGCTTTGCCAGCCTGTCCCGGGTCCCTCTTCCGATGCGCCAAAAATCCGTAATGGGGGTATGACACCAGAATAGTTTGCGATAGGAGACTTCGTCCAGTTCTGCAATGCGAATACCATCCTCATTGGGCTGCATATGCTTTGCCAGCACATCCATGGCAACCTTTGCCAGATACAGATTGGTTCCCACACCTCCCGTGGCTGTAATCCCCAGCTCCTTCTGGATCTTTCCGATGAGCATCTGGGCAAGCTGCTTTGCTGTCATCCGGTAGGTATCCAGATACGCTGTCACCTCCATAAATACCTCGTCTATGGAATAGACATGCATATCCTCCGGTGCAATATAATGCATATAGATATCGTAGATCTTTGTACTGGCTTCTATGTATGCTGCCATTCTGGGTCTTGCAATATGGAATCCAAGCTCCAGATAGGGATCTGCTTCCAGCTCCGCTGCAGAACAGGATTTCCCGGTAAAAGGACGTCCCCCGATCTTTCTTTTTCTCTCCGCATTCACCAGTTTGACCTTTTCGATCACTTCAAATAATCTGGCCCTTCCGGGGATCCCATAGGCCTTCAGGGATGGGGAAACCGCCAGACAGATGGTTTTTTCCGTCCGGGATTCATCCGCTACCACCAGATTGGTATCCATACAATCCTTCCCCATGGCAATACACTCCACGGAAGCATAAAAGGATTTCAGATCGATACAGACATACTGCCTTACCTTATTCATAGACTGTTTGCAAGCTCCTCAAGAATCCGATACATTTGGGTAAATGACATCTTCTGTTCTCTGGCAAGCCGGGCCACGCTTTCGTACTCCGGCACGCTGCGCTTCTGAGGGCCAAAGCAATCCTTAACATCCGCTTTTCCGTAAGGCGTATCTATTACTCTGGCTTCCCGTTTCAACACGCTTCTTTCCATCCACACCTTACGGATGCCGATGGTTGTGGTATGGGAAAAGATCAGTGCCTCCATGGTTTCGATCTTCTCCTCATCGCAGATTACATTCAACTGCCATCCGGGGCGGTTTTTCTTCATATACACAGGCATATAGTGAACGTCTCTGGCCCCTGCTGCCAAAAGCTCTTCCATGACAAAACCAAGGGCTTCTCCGCTGCAGTCATCCAGGTTGCTCTCCAGCTTCCAGATGCCGTCCTTTTTTGTGTTCTGGGTGGTATCTTCAATAAGCATTGCCCGTAAAATACTGGGTCTCTCATATGCTCTTTTTCCGGCACCCATGCCCACCTTTTTAATTACCATCTGTCCCGGCAGGGTATCTTTAGTCCTGACCGCCGCCACTATAGCAGCACCTGTAGGCGTGATAAGTTCTCCCTTTACAGGGATCTTCTCCAAAGGAAGGCCATGATCGGAAACAATATGCAAGGTAGCCGGAACCGGGATGGGCAAAATCCCATGCTGACAACGCACGCTTCCGTAGCCTTCGCATAGTCTGGTAACGATCACCTTGTCGATATCCAGAAGATCGAGGCATACTGCCACAGCAACTACATCCACAATGGAATCCACTGCCCCAACCTCGTGAAAATGTACCTCATCCACGGGAACCCCGTGAGCCTTGGACTCTGCCTGGGCTACCACCTCAAAGATCCGGGTTGCGGTTGCCTTGGCACGTGGAGACATGTTGGCGCCATTTATGATCTCACGGATCTCCTTCATTCCCCTGTGTTCATGATGGTGGTGATGTCCATGCTCGTGGTGGTGGTCGTGTTCGTGATCGTGATGGTGCTCATGATGATGTTCATGATGATCATGGTCATGATGGAGTTCATGATCATGATCGTGGTGATGTTCATGCTCATGATCGTGGTCATGCTCATAATCGTGGTCGTGATGGTGTTCATGATCATGGTGATGCTCATGCTCATGGTCGTGATCATGCTCATGGTCATGTCCGAACAAATAATCCATGTCATGATCGTGATTTTCGTGCTCGGCATCCAGGTTCACGGAAAAGTCCATACAGGACAGTCCTGCCTTTGCAACCCTGGTTTTCTCCACTGAGAACCCCTGCACCGGCAAGGAAGACAGTACCTCTTTTACCTTTTCCCAATCAGCCCCTAAATCCAAAAGGGCGGCAACAGTCATGTCGCCGCTGATCCCCATATCACATTCCAGATATAATGTATTACCCATACTTACCCCCTGTCTGCATTCTCTTTATCCGGCGGCAAACTGCCCGCTGCATATCGCCGCTACCTGTTGCTACCAGCTCTTTTGCAAAGGATCCGCCTCATAGTACAGCTTATCCAGTTCGATCACGCGGGATGCCTTCCAAAGCTCCTCGATCGTGGTAACCTTTTCTTCTTCCATCTCCAAAATACTGACAGCGCAGTTTCTGGGAACGCCGCCTCTCCAGATATCATCGTGGTCCTCATAAAAATGGGATAACAGACATCTGCCGGCTGCACCGTGACAGGAGATCAGAACCCGTTTTCCCCAAAGCTCTTTCCGTTTGGAAAGTGCCATCAAGAACTCTCCCGTCCGCTTTTGCACATCTCGAAAGCTCTCTCCCTTTGGCGGCACCTCGCATTTCAGAGGATCCTTTAAAAGCCCTTCCCGATAGGCCTTCGGGATCCCTTCCTCCTTCAACATGGAAAGCCCTTCCCAGTCACCAAAGGCGATCTCGATCAATCTGTCATCTGTCTCAAAGGGAATCTGTCTGTCTCCCATAACGCACAGTGCAGTCTTCATAGCCCTGGATAAAGGCGATGAGATCACATAATCTATCACCACATCCTTCATGCCTTCGCCGGTCTGAAGCGCCAGCTCGATGCCTTTTTCATTCAAGGGCACATCGGAACGTCCCTGCAATCTTCTGATCTTATTCCACTCGGTTTCACCATGCCTCAATAAATACAGGATCATAACTCCTCCTCTTTCGGCAGGCCGTCGGGGAATAATTCTTCATTCAGGCTTCCTCTTCGATATCCCATAAGGTCCAGGGTCACATAGGAAAAACCAAGGGCCTGCAGGCTGGAATAGATCCTTTCCCGGATACCGGAAACCATGATCTTTTCAAAGTCCTCCTGATCAATCTCAATCCTGGCAAGGTTCTTATGCACTCTGACGCGAACCGTCCGAAATCCCAGATCCAAAAGCAGCTGCTCTGCCCGGTCCACCATTTCGATTCGGTCCGCACTGATAGTCTCTCCATAGGCAAACCGCGAAGCCAGACAGGCTGCCGACGGTTTATCCCAGGTGGGAAGATCCATCTCTCTGGATAAAAAGCGGATCTCTTTTTTCGTTAGACCCACTTCCCGCAGGGGACTCTTTACGCCCATCTCACGAATGGCTTTTTCGCCGGGTCTGTAATCCGACACATCATCGGCGTTGCTGCCTTCCACAATGGTACGCACTCCCTGAACGGTTGCCACCTTCAAAAACTTCGCAAAGATAGCACGCTTGCACAGATAGCATCTGTCTGCTCCGTTTTCCGAAAAACCTTCCACTTCAAACACATCAAAGGGCATTTGCACCTGAACGATCCCTTTGTCCCTGCAAAACTGCATCGCCTCATTGGTCTCCCGCTTCGGATTAGCCGCCGTCTGTGCCGTTACAGCAATGGCCTTTTCCCCTAAAACCGCATGGGCCACATTCAAAAGAAAGGTGGAATCCACCCCTGCCGAATAAGCCACCAAAACGCTTTCATAGGAGCGAAGCAGTTCCTTGAGCTTCTCCAGTTTTTCCAGGGCTCCTGCTTCAAATTCTGCCTTGCCCTGCTCTTCCATCAGTTTCATTTCATCCATTGTACTACTGTAAACCTCTTTCTTTACTCTGTTTCTTTTACTGCCAATCGATTGATCTGGGTAGCCATATATCCGGCACCGTATCCGTTGTCGATATTGACTACAGCAACGCCGTTTGCACAGGAATTGATCATTGTCAAAAGTGCCGACAAACCATGCATGGAAGCTCCATATCCCACAGAGGTAGGCACGGCGATGACAGGATTTTTAACCAGCCCCCCGATGACACTGGCAAGGGCTCCTTCCATCCCTGCAACCGCTACCACGCAGTTAGCCGATTGAATGGATTCCATCCTGGACAACAGCCTATGGAGGCCGGAAACTCCCACATCATAAACTCTTTCCACATTGGAGCCGAAATACTCCGCCGTCTGAGCCGCTTCCTCTGCCACCGGAATATCCGCTGTTCCGCCGCTGCAAACTGCAATGAGTCCCTTTCGCTCTTTATCCGGCTTTTCCACCTTCAAAATCCCGGAGATGGGATCATAGGTTACCTGATCCAAAACCTCTTTTACCAGATGGTACTGTTTTTCATCTGCTCTGGTTCCAAAGACCTCTCCGTTCTTTTCGTACATTTTGACGTAGATCTCTTTCAAATAGGCATCCGGTTTCCCGCTGCAAAAGATCACCTCCGGGAATCCGCTGCGAATCTCCCTGTGGGTATCCAGCTTGGCAAACCCCAGCTCCTCAAAAGGCTGGCGTCGAAGCTGCATCTGCGCTTCTTCCACCGATACTGCTCCGCTTTTTACATCCTCAAGCAGCTTTACTACATCCATATGCTCCCCCATATGATCTGTTTAAATTTTTACCGTACTATACTGTACAAAGGCACGCCTGACGGCGTGCCCTCATTTCATTTTTTCTTCCTTCAGCGGTTACTCAGGCTTTCCTGAAAAGCTGTCTGCGAACCACGCCGTCAGGGTCCTTTACCAGAACCACTACCAGCCAGATCACAAGACCCAGGGCAACTACTGCAAATCCCAGAAATGCATCATTAATCATATCAGCGCCGGCGGGCACAAAGTAGTCCGCATGAAGCTCGCTGTATTCCATGATCGCATCGCACATCCACATCAGGGATGCGCCCCAGTACATCAGCACCAGAGTACCGATCTGCAGGCGTCTGGCATTCTCGGAAACATACCATACCATCGTAGCGATGATAGCGGCAAATACCGTGATCAATAAAGTCATTGTTTCCTCCCCTTTCTGACTTGGCAGGTTATTTTGTCTTAACTTCCTGCTTGATGGGAACTTCGGTTTTCTTTTCCATCTTATTGGAAATCACTACCATACCTGCCCAGGTCAGCGTAACTAAAGCCGCCATCAGCGTTCCTGTGGTCGACATCTCGTGCAGCATGGTCCTTGCTCCCTCCGCTGTCTCAGCGGCAGTCAAAAACGGGAAATAGGGTGCTACTTCTCCGTGCCATACATGTTCAAATGCCAAAAGCGCGCTTCCCCCCCAGAGCATTTTGTTAAGCCAGCCCATCTTTACGGAAAACGGGATCTTTACGGATTCCTCTTCCAAAGCATTTGTGCTGCTCTCAACCGCTCCAGGCTGCTCCTTTGCCTCTACAGCTTTCTTAACGATCGTCGTAACGACCGCTTCCGTTGTCGGAACCAAAAAACAAGCCATTTTTCACCCTCCTTGCCTGTTAAGATTTACCCCCTTATAGTAGCCTATTTTACCTCCTTCTGTCAATGAAAATCACCTTACTTGACTGTCACCTTGATCTTCTTGGAAATGCCGTTTACGATATAGACGTAAATCGTCGCTTTTCCTTTTCCCACAGCCTTAATAGTGCCCTTCTTGTCCACGGTTGCCACTTTTTCATTGTCGCTTTCATAGCGGAATTTCGTAAAGTGACTCTTCAGTTTCTTTTTGGACAGAACCACGGCCTTGATCCTGGCTTTTTTCTTCACTTTCAGAGAGAACTTACTCTTGGTCTTTAATTTCAGGCCTGTGGGATTGACGTTCTTTCCACCGTCGGTAACCACGTGAACGGATTTTGCACTGGTGATGGCATAGGGGCCCTTCTCGGTATTGCGATAAGCAACGACCATATATTTGTAATAGGTGCCCTTCTGCAGATTCTTTGCTGCCCACTTCTTCGTATTGCCGCCTGTAACTTCCGCGATCTTTTCCATCTTGCTGCCGCAGTTTGCGCCGTAGATCATGTAGCCGTCAGCACCCTTTATGGGCTTCCAGGAAAGGGTGACCGCAGTCTTCTTCACCTTGGCTTTCACTTGCATATACTGATAATGAGTCCCGGCCACGTCATCCTTGTCCGTATCGGTCTTCACAATGACTGCTTCCTGCACCTCAACCGGTACATTATCATCGATCTCCGAGACGGGTTCGGGTTCAGGGACCGGTTCGGGCTCGGGCTGAGGCTCCGGCTTGGGTTTTTCTTTTCCCACAGCGATCACAAGCTTCAGATCCTCCGACGCCAGTGCAACCGCTGTCTCCTTATAGCGCACATAGTAGGTTCCCGGCGCCAGTTTTTCCAGCGTTCCCACTGTTATCGGTGTATAAACGCTTTCTCCTTCCCGGCGATATTCCATAGCCTCTGTAAGCCCCAGGATGATCCCGTCTCCGTCTCCTGTATAGGTCTCATCCTTTTTCGTCACCTCTGTTGTGGAAGGTGCCATGGTTTTTGCCTTCGTTACCGTCACCTTATAGGTTGCGCTACCTCCTATGTAACGAGCCGTTTCGGGTGCACTTGCGGTTATGGTGGCATCTCCCAATCCCACCACAGTCAAAATACCGGTAACCGGATCTACCGTAACCACCGTTTCATTGTTGCTTACATAGGATGCGGATGCGCCATCCGCTTTGTCATTGATCGCCTTCTGACCTGCACTCTTCTCGTTATACTCTACAGTCAGCTCACTCTTTTCAAAGCTCAGTTTTTGTCTCTTCTTCCCTAAGATCTCCAATCTGTAGCTAGCCGTCGCACTGTTATAGATCCCGGTTTCCGCCGCTATCGCAGTAATAGTAACAACTCCGGGCTCAATGATGGTGATCTCTCCGGTATTCGGATCAACCTGTGCAATGGAAGGATCGTCACTGGAATAGGTGATCTTTCCGCCGTCATCCGTATCCGTCAGCGCTTTCTGTCCTCTGAATCCGGTGCCCTGCTCCACGGTCAGATCCTCTTCCTGGAAGACAATGAACTGTCTTTCTTTATCCGTGATCACTACCGAAAAGATGGCTCCATCTGTATTTGCCGCATATTCCGGCACATCGTCACCATTCATGTCTAAGGCTGTGGCCGTCGCTTTCACCTTCACCGAATTGCCTGCAGAACCCGCATTGGTAACAAGACCGCTTTCCGTGATGGATGCATAGGCACTTCCTTCCGTTATGGTGAAGGCGAGCGTTCCCTTACTGCCCTTGACTGCTGTCCTGAGAACATCCGGCCTCAGAGTCTGGCCCTGAGATGCATACAGGGTTCGAATGGTGGAAAGTGTCTGCACGGCAGGAAGGATGGTTCCGGTGATCGACTGATCAGCCAATACATAATGGGCTGCATCCGTTCCGGTCAAGGTAAAGGCCGCCGGAGCCAAAAGGTGCACTTCGATCCCATCTCCCACAAAACGATCCGCATAGTAACCTGCAAGCTCAGTTTCCCCAATGCTCACATCTTCCTTTGTTTCTACCGCTTCCACTCCTTCTCCCACGGTTTTGGCCACAACACCGATCAGCTCACCCGGCTTGATCAGAGCCTCATCGTTTCCGTCATAGGTCTTCGATACCGAATAGGTAGTCGTAAGCGGTTTCGGTGCTATGCTCCAGGACACCTCTCTGGGCGCCTTCGTGTTATCTGCCCAAACATAGCCTTCCAGCAGGGTAAAGGTAGCCTTGTGCACGCCGGGCTCCGTGGCCTTTACATCACCTGTCACGGTGTAAGCACTTTGCTCTTCATCATAGGTAATTCCCTGCAGCTGTTGTCCGTTATAGACAAGTCCCGTGTTGACTCTCGGGATATCCACCTTTGCACAATCCTGATAGAATTCAATGTCATCGAACCGGACAATCTGATTATCCTTTCCCTCAAAGCTGATCTTGAGGGTGTTGGAGGTTGAAGTCGTAGTCATTGGTTCGGAATTGGCCTTTTCCCCATCGATATAAATATCAAAGGTGCGAGGCGTCGTTGCCGTATGGAGCTCCAGCTTGACATCCGTCCATTTCCCCTGTGGGAAGTATCTGCGCTCGGGTGCCGCAAACAGATCCAGCTCCGCAATATCGGTATGAGTTCCTCGGTAGCATTTATAGATCCCATCCTGCACCAGAAGATAAGAGATAAAATCACTGTCACTTCCAAGGCCTACGGCAAATGTAGGATTTTCTGCCTCAGAATATACTCTGCAGGACAATGTATAACTTCCATGCGCCTCTGTCGTCATTACCTTGGGATCCCTGCAATTTCCTGAATTAAACTCATAGGCCATATTTCCTGTTGCATCGGTATTCCAGAAACCAAAGCTGTAAGTAGCAAGTGCCCCTGTATTACTTCCGACACAACAGGCCTCGAACTCATCCCTGTAATACAGCTCACTGGGCATCTTGTAAGTAAGCACATTGCTGTAAACTCCCATTTGGTCCTTGAGCACCGCATAAATAAACCGGCTTCGGATATTCACATTGTTGGTTACTTCTAACCCATAGGTCCTATCGGCTGCAACCTCCGTCGGTCCATCGCCCTTCTCCTCGATGCTTTCAGCCTCCGGCGCATCTGCGCTTTCCGATACCAGATAGTAGAGCTCTCCGGCCATATCACTCTTCAGATAAATGGTTGCCTCGTCCGCGCTTTCCCTGAAGATGGTGCCGCCTGTGATCTTCGCACCATCAACGATCTCATAATCCACTTCATGAACAACGCTCTCCGGCAGGAAAACGGTTTCATTTCCGACCTTCTTTGTTACGCCTGCGATTGCTCTGACCTTGCAGGATCCGGAAAGGGTCGGCTTATCGTCCGGATCATACAGAATAGTCTTCTCCGGATTGGGATTCGATGCCGTGGGGTTGGGAACACTGCCATCCAGGGTGTAATAAATGGTTCTGTCTTCCTTTGTGGTAGTCAGTATCAGTGTCTGCGGCTTTGTGTATTTTGCGGATTCCGGCGAAAAATGCACGATGGCATCCTTGGTATTGGTCCGGAACTTGTACAGATATATATCGTCAAAATAGACTGTGCAGCCATTGATCGAATTCAAATTCAGTGAATGATAGTAATCGTGACTCGTCTCGATTGGCTCATCATTGATCTTCTTTCCGTCAATATAGGCATCAAAGTATCCGCTCTTCCCTTCCAGTCTTTCAAACACAAGACGGATGGTGTACCATTTGCCCGCCGTTGCCAGACCCGGATCATAGTCGGGCTCGATACGTTTAGACGCATCATTGTAAGTATCCTGACCATTCTTCCTTAGATACCATTTACCCTGATCCACACCGATCCCCATATAGTCAAAGTACATATAGGCAGTCGGCAAGCCGTCCGCAAACCGCATCTTGGCTTCCAGGATATAATTCCCGTTATAATCATTAATGCCATCCAAATAGATCGTCCCATCCTGACTGTTTGCCTTAATGGCGTAGGCCGGATTCCCCTCTACCTCCTCAATTGTACGATCATCATTGAATGACACATTGTATCCTCCGGTTTTGATCCCGACAGGATAAGCCGAAAAATCCTCCCTGACACAGTAATCATACGGCAGATAATTGGTCAGTACATTGCTGCAATGCCCCTGCTGATCCTTCAGACAGACAGAAATATACTTTGATCCTGCGGACAAACCATTGTTTACGATCGTAAGCTTCGTCACTTGATCCTGATTTGCCACTGTCTCTGATTTGATCCATCCCTTATCGGTATTGCACCGATCCACCCCATCCGGACAGCCTTCATTGGCGCTCACATAGTAATAAACCTCTCCTGCCACATCGGAAGAAAAGTAGCAATTTGCCTCATTTTGATAGTACCGGTTGACCGAAAGCCCCGATATTACCGGTCTTTCCCCAAAGGAATAGGCCTCTTCATAGGGAACACTTTCTGCCTTAAAATCATCTCCATCCATAAATCCGGAGATCGCCCGAATCGTGGTATCCTTTGATACTGCGATGGGCTCTGTATAGCGGACCGTGCTTCCGGCGTTCGGATTTGATTCCGTCGGATTGGGATAGCTTCCATCCATGGTATAATAGATCACCTTGGCCGAGCTTTCCGGTCTTTGCGTTGTCAATGTTACATGCTGTGTATCTGTGTACTTGGCTGTTTTCGGATCAAAGATCACATTGGCATTGATCTCCGCCGTTCCCTTGAATTTATAATGGCAAATATCATCCAGATAGAGGGATTCCGAAGCATCGACCTGCACGGTCATATCGTAATAGTCATATATAGACGTCTGGATGGGCGCATCATTGATCTTTTTGTTATCAACATAGACATCATAACACTTCTTCGGTCGGTCATACACAAAGCGGATCCGGTACCACCTATCCGGCACAGCCTTCGGTGGTGCAAAATCCGGCTGAAGACGAAGTGTAGGATTTCCCCAGGTATCCTGCGCGTTTTTTCGCAGATACCAATTGCCTTCCGCGACACCGATTCCAATATGATCAAAGGCAAAACTTGCCGACGGATCCTCATCATTAAATCGTACCTTCAGATCCACAACATTAGTTGCCTCAGAATCCCAGCTGGGAAGACTTAAGATCGAACCCTGGGATTTTACCAGATACGCCGGATTTCCACCTACCTCTTGGGCATAATGGTTTCCATCTATCCCCGTAATCGCGCTGCCTGCGGTAGCACCGATCGGAATAGCGGAAAAATCATCAAAAACATAATAGTTGTAGGGAAGATACGACTGCAGAACATTGCTTTTGATCCCGTCCTTATCCATCAAACAGACCGTAACATATTTGGGTCCGCTGGTCAGACCGTTTCCGTTGATGGAGAAGGTGGTCGCCGTATCCTGCGTTGCTGTTGCCTCTGCCTTCTTCCATCCTGCCGTCGTATCGCAAAGCTGTTCCGGATAGGTACTTGTCGCACCCACGTAGTAATAGATTTCTCCCGCCACATCGGAATAAAACCCGCAGGCCACGCTATCGGCATTCGTTCTCTGAACACTCATTCCCTTGATAATGGGTGCACTGGAAAAGGTATAGGTTTCCTCCCTGGCAATGCTTTCCGCCTTGAAAACGCTTCCTTCCATCACGCCACCGAGAGCTCTGATCCTGACAGTGGGGGAATCGGCCGGAATCTCAGGCTTATGATTCGAATCATATACAAGAGTGGTTCCCTTTCCGTATTCCGGATAACTGCCATCCGTTGTGAAAATATAGGTTTTACCCGGCATTGTACTGCTAAGGGTTACGGTCTGGGGCCTTGTGAAATGTGCTGTTTTTGGCAATATATCAACTGTTGCGTTAGGTGTGTTTACGCGAAATCTATAGTATCTGATATTATCAAAATAAGTCGTCTCATTGTTCGCTGATTCCATAGAAAGATCGTAAGCATCATACTTTGCAGTTTCGAAAGGTTCCTCGTTAACCTTATTTCCATCAATAAAAACATCGATTTTACCAAATGCCCTGTCATAGACGAATCTGATCTGATACCAGATATCCTTTACCGCATCCGTATGATTCAGAAAAACGCATTTTGTGGGATCTGCCCAGGTATTATCATCATTCTTTCTCAAATACCACTTGCCTTTGTAAACGCCCACTCCAATCTTATCCAATGCCAGTAACGCAGTAGGACTCGCAGCGGTAAACCGGACATCGGCTTCCACTACATCAACACTATTGCTATCCCAGGTATAGTAGATGCGATTCGTTCCCATACCCGTCTGGGTTTTGACAGCATAAGCCGGATTTCCATCCACAAGTTCAATGGTTCTGCTTCCTTCTACATTAAATCCGACATTATAAGCCACCTCGCCGGTGATTCCTGCCGGATAAGCGGAAAAATCCTCAATATTGCAGTAATCATAGGGCATCGGGATTTTCACGATATTGGTGAAGGTTTCATCTGCCTTTTTTACTACCACATAGACGTTCTTCGCTCCCGAAGAAACGCCATCCTGAAGTGTCAACCCCGTCACAGTATCGGCGACGATGGCATCCGCTGCTTTTCCCCTGGAAACAATATAAGATGGATCTGTTACATCCTCCTCCACCGTCACATAGTAATAGGGAGTACCTGCCTGTGTACAGCGGATATACATACTGGCAGCATCCGGGCTTTCCCGCTTCAGACCGCTTCCATACAGTTCCACCACTGCATCCGCCTTAACCGTTTCCGTCAAAGGCAAAAAGCCTGTGGGCATCCCGGAACATGCCAGCGCCACTGTAAGCAGCATCGCCGTAAGCTTTTTAAACCATCTTCCCCGTTTTCTCATAACGATTTCCTCCTGTTTCCTTCATCTATCTGTTCATTCATCTGTTCTTCTTCAGAAATAGGCAGAATTGCACACCTATACTAAAATTGTATCAAGATTTGTACAAAAGAAAAGGGCTTTGAGGATTTGTCAATGACAAATCTCAAAGCCCTAAATAATTGACTTATATTAATTCAGCCCCTATTGCTCTTCCCAATGCTCCAGCTCCCATTTCAGGGCATCCAAAAGCTGATCCTCGGGGAGTTTTTTGACAATCTCACCCTTCTTGATCAAAAGGCCTTCACCAATGCCTCCGGCAATGCCGATATCCGCTTCCTTTGCTTCCCCCGGGCCGTTGACCGCGCAGCCCATCACAGCCACCTTGATGTTCAGCGGAATATCCTCCACCATCTCCTCTACCTTGGTGGCAAGACCGATGAGATCGATCTTGGTACGGCCGCAGGTAGGACAGGATACCACCTCAATGCCGTCGCTCTTCAGTCCCAAACAGCGAAGAATGGCTCTTGCTGACCGGATCTCTTCCACGGGATCTGCACTCAGGGATACCCGCATGGTATCGCCGATGCCCTTGGCAAGCAAAATGCCCAGTCCTACTGAGGATTTGATATTGCCGCTCCACTGGGTCCCAGCTTCGGTGATGCCGATATGCAAGGGGTAATCCGTTACCTTAGCCAGCTTCTCATGGGCCCTGATGCACATGGGTACATTGGAGGATTTGATGCTGATCACCAGGTTATCATATCCTGCATCCTCGATGATATGCACCTTATCCAGAGCCGATTCCACAATGCCCTCTGCAGTGACGCCGTTATATTTTTCCACCAGTTCCTTTTCCAGAGAACCGCTGTTTACCCCCACACGGATGGGGATGTTTCTTTCCTTTGCCACATCCACAACGGCTTTTACTTTTTCCGCAGAGCCGATGTTTCCGGGATTGATCCGGATCTTATCTGCTCCGTTTTCCATGGCTGCAATAGCCATCTTGTAATCAAAATGAATATCCGCCACCAAGGGAATATGGATCTGCGGCTTGATCTTCGCCAGGGCCTTAGCCGCCTCCTGCGTCGGCACCGTACAACGGATGATCTGACAGCCTGCTTTTTCCAGCCGAAGGATCTGCTCCACCGTCGCTTCCACATTTTCCGTAGGGGTATTGGTCATGGACTGGATGGCAATGGGATTGCCTCCTCCAATCTTTAAGCCGCCGATATTTACTACTCTTGTATGATCATGATGCATAAGTCATTCCTCTTTTCTGTTTCTTGCTGCTTCTCTTTTATCCGGAGTTTTTATCTTCTGAAAATCTTAGTCAGATCGTTATAGAAGATAAATGCCATGAGCACCATCAGGCACACCATACCGATCATATGGACAAAGCCTTCCTTTTCCGGCGGGATGGGCTTGCCGCGAACCACTTCCAAAAGCAGGAACACCAGTCTTCCGCCATCCAGCGCGGGCAGCGGTAAAAGATTCATCACCCCAAGGTTGGCGGAAAGCAGCACACAGAAATTCAGCATATTCAGCCAGATGTAAAACAGACCGTCGGGCTTGGACTGCGTATAAACATCATTCACCATCTGGGCCATTCCCACAGGTCCGGCTACATCATCCTTGCTGACCTTTCCCTGGATCATAAGCTCCAGACTCTTGATTACGGTCTTGATCCAGTATCCTACTTCATAGAAGCTGTACTTTGCCGTTCCCAAAAGGCCGAATTTCTTATACTCTCCGGCACCTAAAAGACCGATGTAGTATCTGCCTGCCTGCTGGTTGTAAAAGGGCTTTACCAGCACCGTGGATTCTTTTCCGTCACGGATATAGCTGATCTCAATCTCTTCCCCGCGGTTAAGCATGGAATAAAGGCTGATATCCCGGTACAGATGTACCTTTTTACCGTCCAGCCTGGTGATCAGATCGCCTTCCTGGAGACCTACTGCTTTCGCAGCACCTTCATCCTGTACCTTCTGGATCACGGGAAGATCCACGCCGTAGCTGCCGATGATGATCATGGAAAACAGAAAGGCCAGCATGAAGTTAAAGAAGGGCCCTGCAAACACCGTGGCGATCCTGGCCCAAACGGAAGCTGCCGGAAAGGGAATATTACGCTTTCCCAGTTCCGTATTCGTTACAAACTCCTCAGCCTTACTCTGTGAAGCCGCCTCTTTCTTTTTATCCTTTTCCGTATCCTTCTCAGCGTCCTTATCCGCATCCGCATCTGCTTCCTCGTCCTCATCCGCTTTCACAAGATACTTGCCGTCTTCTCCTTCAAACATGCAGGCTCCGCCGATGGGCAAAAGCCTGATGGCGTATTTCACACCGTTTTTCTGAAAGGAAGCAATACAGGGACCCATACCGATGGAAAACTCCACCACTGAGATCCCGTTCAGCCTGGCGATGATGAAATGTCCGAACTCATGCACCAGGACCACAATACAAAAGATCACAAAAAACAATACAATACCCAAAATCAGTCTCCTCGCTTACGTACTATCGGATCCAACCATCGATCCGCTCATAGCATTCTTTTTCTGCCTCCAGGATCTGCTCCACGGAAGGGGCATCGATACGTGTATGATGCTCCATGGCTCTTTGGATCAGCTCCGGAATCTGCAAAAACGATATTTTTTCATCCAAAAACAGGGCCACTGCCTTTTCGTTGGCGGCGTTATAAACCGTGGGGACGCTTCCTCCCTGATCAAAGGCCTGTTGTGCCAGCTTCAGTCCCAGGAAAACCTCCGGATCCGGCTTTTCAAAGGTCATCTGTCCCAGTGCAAAGAGATCCAGCTCGTTGCCATGCATGGGCAGTCTGTCCGGATAGGTCAGTGCATATTGGATGGGCAGCTTCATATCCGGCACTCCCAGCTGTCCGATAACGGCTCCGTCCTCATATTCCACCATGGAATGTATGATGCTCTGGGGATGGACCACAACGGTGATCTGGTCGCTGGTGGCCCCAAACAGCCAGCCTGCTTCCATGATCTCAAGTCCCTTATTTACCATGGTGGCGGAATCAATGGTGATCTTCCTGCCCATGGTCCAGTTGGGGTGCTTTAATGCCATCTGGGGCGTTACGTTTTTCAGCTGCTCCAGGCTCTGTCCCCGGAAGGGTCCGCCGGAAGCCGTCAGATAGATCCTTCGCATCCGCTTTTTGGGATTGCCCTGCAGGGACTGGAAAATTGCGGAATGCTCGGAATCCACAGGAAGCAGGGCTACGCCCTTTTCCTTTACCAGCTTGGTAATAATATGGCCTGCACAAACCAGGGTTTCCTTGTTGGCCAGTGCAATATCCTTTCCCGCCTCAATGGCTGCTATGGTAGGCCGGATGCCGATCATGCCCACAACTGCAGTCAGCACCACATCCGCTTCCGGAAGGGATGCGATCTCACAAAGTCCCTCCATTCCCGCAAGGACCTTGGTGTCCGTATCCGCTACAGCATCCTTCAACCTGGCTGCCGCTGCTTCATCATATAAAACGGCGTAGGAAGGATGAAACTTTCTGATCTGCTCCTCCAACGCCTTTTCATTTTTTCCTGCTGCCAGCGCCAGAGGGCTGAACAGCCGGTTATACTCTTCTATGACTTCCAGGGTCTGGGTTCCGATGGAGCCTGTGGAGCCCAGTACAACAATCTTTTTCTGCATTCTGTTACCTTCTTTTCTGTACTTCTGTTGCCGGTTCTTTTTCTACTTCAAACATCCCGTAAGCAGGATCACCAGATAATAGATCATGGGGGATGTTACAATGACGGAATCAAAACGATCCATGATACCGCCGTGTCCCGGGATCAAATTGGAATAATCCTTCAGTTCGTGATCCCTCTTAATGCCGCTGGCCGCCAGATCTCCGCACTGACTCAAAACAGAACCCACTGCACTGATGAGGGGGAAGGTCCAAAGGATCTCGGGTCCCAGAGTCAGATCCCCGGCAAACATAGTCAACGCCTTGGCATAGACAAAAGCAATAAGGGCCGCACCTGCTACGCCACCGATGGCACCTTCGATGGATTTTTTCGGAGACAACACCGGAGCCAGCTTATGTTTTCCAAAAAGCATGCCCACACAGTAAGCGCAGGTATCACACCCCCAGGATGAACAAAAGATCAGCCATACCAGATATTTTCCCATGGGCAGCGTCCTGGTCTGATAGATAAAGGACAACAGAACAGGAGCATACAAAAAGGAAAAACCGGCTGCCATGATCTGAGGTGCCTTATATCTCGGGAAGGTCAGCACGTAAAAGAGCAGCATTCCCATGATAGTTAAAATGATCACCATAAGACCATAGGTGGGCATCAATTCTTTGCCGAAAAACAGCAGTCCGTAGAATGCCAAAATCCCCACATACCCTACTGCTTCCGGCAGAGCAAAGGTCTCCTTTTCATTTCGCACACCGCAAGCTCTCACCAGTTCGAAAAAACCGATCAAAGAGATGAGCAATGTAAAGATCAAAAGCACGGGTCCTCCCAGGGCAACAACTACGATAAGTCCCGCCAACATGACGATCCCGCTAATGAGTCTGGTTAGCATATGCTTCCTCCGCTGTTACTTTTCTTCCGTCAGACCGCCGAATCTGCGATCCCGTTTTTGATAATCCTCAATGGCTTTTTCCAGCTCCGCCTTATCAAAGGCAGGCCAGGGAACCGGAGTAAAATAATACTCCGTATAAGCCATCTGCCAGATGAGGAAATTGGAAATTCTCTGCTCGCCGCTGGTACGGATCAATAGATCCGGATCGGGAATCCCCTTTGTATCCAGATACTCGGCAAAGGTCTCCACCGTCAGATCCTCCGGCTTCATCTCTCCCGCTGCCGCTTTGGCAAGCATCTTTTTCACCCCTCTTACGATCTCATCCTGTCCGCCGTAATTCAGGGCAATGGAAAGAGTCAGTCCGGTATAGCCTGCGGAAGCTTCTTCCAGTTTGGCAATGCCTTCCTGCAGATCCGGATCCAGCCTGGTCTTATCACCGATAACCTTTACCCGCATATTGTTCTTTTTCGACAGGGTGAGGCAACTCTTCATATACTCCCGAAGGATCCGCATGAGGGCATCCACTTCCTCCTTCGGACGGCTCCAGTTCTCCGTGGAAAAAGCGTAGATGGTAAGGTACTTCACTCCGAAGGAATCGGCGGCCCTGCAGATGGATTCGATGTTTTTCGCTCCCTGTGCATGTCCGGCGTTTCGGGGAAGGCCTCTTTTTTTCGCCCATCTTCCGTTTCCGTCCAATATGATCGCCACGTGCTGCGGCACTCTGTCCATATCCATAGTTTGTCCCTTTCTTCCTGTCTCGCAAAACAAACCAAGAGGGAAAACAAGGTGTTGTCTCCCTCTTGTGTGTATCCCTTATAAAACGGCCACGCTTATACGGTGAGGATCTCCTTGGATTTCTCCTCGATCATAGCATCGATCTGCTTGCCGTATTTATCAGTGAGCTTCTGCAGCTCATCCTGCATATCCTTAACCTCATCCTCGGAAACATCTTCCTTGGTGAGCTTCTTAAGGGCATCGTTGCCGTCACGACGGATGTTTCGGATGGCAACCTTGCCTTCCTCGCCTTTCTTCTTTACCTCTTTTACCAGGTCCTTACGTCTTTCCTCCGTAAGCTCCGGGAATACCAGACGGATCACAGCGCCGTCATTGGAGGGGGTAATTCCTACATCAGATGCCAAAATTGCCTTCTCAATGGCTTTGATCAATGACTTCTCCCAGGGTGCGATCTGGATCATTCTGGGTTCCGGAACGGTAATATTGCCCACCTGCTGCAGGGGCGTAGGTGTTCCGTAATAATCCACTTTGATCTTATCCAGTACGTGCGGATTGGCACGTCCTGCCCTGATGGAGGCGTATTCGGATTTTAAAAACTCGATCGCCTTTGTCATCTTCTCGTCATACACTTTGATTCTCTCGTCCATTTTGTAACCTCCCTTTGGTTGTCTTTTGCTTCCGGTTTAGCCTACTGTGACCTTCGTTCCGGAAAAATCCCCTTTCATCGTCTTCACAATGCTCTGTTCTTCATTCAGTCCGAATACCCACATGGGCATCTTGTTATCTCTTGCCAGGATGGATGCTGTCATATCCACCACCTGCAGGTTCTTTGCGATGACCTCATCAATGGTGATCTCATCATATTTGGTGGCAGAAGGATCCTTTTCGGGATCTGCGTTATACACGCCATCGATGGATTTTGCCAGCAGGATGCAATCCGCTTCCACTTCGATGGCCCGAAGTACCACTCCGGTATCCGTGGAGAAATAAGGATGTCCGGTACCCCCTGCAAAGAATACCACCTTGCCCTGCCCAAGAGCTTCCACAGCTTTATCCTTGGAAAAAAGCTCCGTAAAGGCGCCGATGGCAAAGGGTGTCATGATCATAGTCTCCATGCCCTCTGACCGAAAGATCTCCGATACGTAGAGGCAGTTCATAACCGTTGCCAGCATTCCGATCTGGTCTGCTTTGGTACGGTCGATCCTCTCGCTGCTTCTGCCCCGCCAGAAGTTTCCGCCGCCGATGACGACGCCTACCTGCACGCCCTGCTTTACAATCTGGGCAACCTGAAGGGCCACACCTCTTACGGTATCTTCGTCAAAGCCTGTCTTTTTCTCTCCTGCCAGCGCTTCACCGCTGAGCTTTAACAATACTCTCTGTGCCATAGTTCTCCTTCCTTATTTGCCGAACCGATCAAAGAAGCTTGAAGGGCTGTTTTCCGCATAGCACTGCGAGCACATACCTTCGATTGCCGCTCCGTTGTTGATCTGTACGGATTTGGATTTGATATTACCCATCACGATGGCTGAGGAATCCAGGATCACGGGACCGTGTACATCGATATCACCCTTTACCGCTCCTGCGATCACTGCGCTGGATGCGAAGATGTTGCCGATGATCACGGAATCCTTACCAATCTTGGCGGTTCCGTCTGCATGGATCTGTCCGCAGATCTGTGCTGCATCTGCAAATACCTCAGCTGCCTTGGCATCACCCTGGAGCTTGCCGGATACATTGAGTTTACCCAGGGCGGTTACATTGCCTTCCACAATACCCTGTACCTCAATGCTGCCCTTGGAAAGCACGTCGCCTCGCACGGTCATACACTTGGTGATCACTGCGTTCTCATCTACGGGTTCTCCCTCCATATCCTCAGGCTTCAACGCCTCCACAGGCGCTGCTGCCTCAGTGCTTTGTACTTCTTCCTTCTTTACTTCTTCTGCCATTTCTGCTTCCGGTGCCTTCTCGCTTTCTGCCTCTTTTGCTGCAGTCTCAGGCGCCGTCTCCTCCTTGTTATTTACTATATTTGCAATGGACTTCAGTTCATTTGCCGCAGCCTCAATGGTGGGATCCACCTTTGCAGGCTTTTCTTTCACTTCCTTGGTCTCCTTCACAGCCTTTTCCTTGGTCTGCTCAGAGGCTACCGCTGCCAGACCCAGATCCAGCTGCATCTGCTCCCCGAATACGGGAGCTGCTTTTCCGTCAGGAGAGATCGCATCCTTCTCCTGCTTGATCACATCAGCCTGCTCCAGAGCCTTAGCCAGATCCTCGGAGGGCATCACATCCGCATCATCTGATACAGGCGTTGCTTCCGGCTCCTTTTCCTCTGCCTTCTCAGGCTCTTTCTCCCGGGCTGGTTCTTCCAAAGGCGCAGGCTCTCCCTTTGCCTCCTCGGCAGGCGCATCCTCTGTAGCCATCTCTTTTCCGGCCTCGCTTAAAGCAGCGATGGACGCTTCTATGCTATCTACACCATCAGACGCAGCGGCCTTTTCCGGCTCGACGACTTCGCCTGTCAGCTCATCCACCGCAATGGAAAGATCCTCTTTTAAATCCTGAAAAAATCCCATCTTAGTTTTCTCCTCCACTCTTTAAGTGCTGCACCGATTCGAAGTCCATATCCTCCGTAACCGGTAATATCTCTACATCATCCCGTTTGGAAAGCTCCTCCAGGATCATGGAAAGTGCTTCTACCGTTGTATTCTTTCCGGTGGCGTCATGCATGAGCACCACCTCTGTCTCTTCCTCGCCGATTTTGCCCAGGACCCGGTTTGCCAGGCTCTTTGCGCTCTGCAGGTTCTTGGTGGCATCTCCCGATACGATGTTCCAGTCCATGTAGTAAATGTTCTGCTGCTCCAGATAATCCGCCAGCTCCTGCATGGGAACCTTGCTCACTTCATTGGAGCTTCCTCCCGGAAACCGGTAAAACCTGGACCAGACTCCCGTATTCACATACAGATAATCCTGGAGCTTTTCCAGATCCTCTGCAAAGGCCTCCTTGGACTTGTAGATCTCACCGTATTTGTGACTGTAGGAATGCATTCCCAGGGTGTGACCTTCATCCACGATCCTTTTGTACAGGGGAATGTAATAGTCCCCTTCCATCCCGGTTACGAAAAAAGTGGCCTTCACATCATACTGCGCCAGAACATCCAAAATCCGGTCCGTGTTACCGCTGGGTCCGTCATCAAAGGTCAGATACACCTTATACTTGGGGCCTTCCGACGTCTCTTCCCAATAGGATGCCCCTTCTCCGGATGCTTCCCCGCTTTGCACGGCGGCGTCCCCTGTAGCCTCGTTGCTTTCGCCGGCTCCCTCATCCGAAAGGTTAGCCTCCTGCAACTTTTGCTCCACTGCAGCATCCTCCGCTGCCTGCGCGGTTTTTGCCTTTCCCGAAGCTTTGCTCTGCTCTCCTGCCTTCAGCCTTTCAACCTCCCTTGTCATATCATCCAGTTGGCGGTTTAATTTGTTCACCTGAAACAGCATGAAGATGCTCAAAAGCATGGGTATGATCAACGCAGCAGCGACCAGGATCACGATCATTTTTTTCAGCCTTTTCACTCGCTCCGGCCGCTTGGAATGCGCTTCCCCGGACATAAGACCTCCTTTTACCACTGCCCTGATTGCCTAATCCGACTTATTATAGCACACCCCCCGCTCAAAATCTACTATCCTTCTTACAAAGATGGTAAAAATCCATGCTTGACCAAGCAGGATGAGAATGCTATGATAAACGATGACAGGGGAAGACACCCATAAGAAAAAACGCAGGTCATTCAAATTACATATTGGTTACAAGGGGGAGACACCCATGACAAAAAACATTATTGTGACGGACATCAATGGTAACGTAACTGGTACCACCTACCCGAAGCGGGCAAGGGGTCTTATAAAAAGCGGACGTGCGACCGAAGTGGATGAGCATACCATACGGCTCATCTCTTCGGTCTTTACGGACGCTTTTTCTTTTGAAACGGAGGAAACAAAAATGGCTAACATTATAGATTTTAAAGCAAGAGGATTTAAGCTGGTACCTGAGTGCACCAGCAATCGCGGCACAAGACTCATCGTAACGGAGAACGAGGAAAATGTGGAGTGCTTCGAGATCGGTGAAGGCGGCATGATGACCGAGATCGCCCGTAAGGTAGATCTGCAAAAGGATCAGGATTACGTATTCCGCTTCACTATCAAGAGTCGCTTCGTCAGAGGCGAGAATGCAGAGAGCATGGTCAGCATCTACTTCGATGAACAGGGTGACGGTTACACCTATCCTTTGGACCGTGCAGACAAGAACCGCTTCAAACCCGTGATCTGCAAAAAGACCGACGATGGACTGCTTCGTGTATTTGAACTGCCCTTCAACAGCGGCGATTCCGAAAGCTGCACCATCGACATTAGTGTTCACGACATGACCGCATGGCTCTATCCTGCCAAAGAGGCAGATGCTTACAGCGCACTTGAGGACATTGATTATGATCAGTGGAGACAGGATGAGCTGCACAGAGTGGCTAAGTACTTAAGCGACATCGGCGGCAGCATCGGCGAGACCATGGTTGAGACCCTGAGCGGTTTAGGAGATTTCGTCGGCAAGGCCGGAGACAAGCTGGCAAAGACTGTATCCGATGTGATCAATCGCCCCTCTTCTTCCGATGCAGCTGCAGAGAAAGAAGCTGACGAAGACATTGAGGAAGAGGTAATCCTTTCAGAGGAAACCACCGCTGCCAATGACCAGGCTGCAGAAGCAGACGCCAAAGCTGCTACGGAAGCACCTGCAGCGGAAAAGAGCGAAAGCTAAGCCTTTTTTGACTTTTTTATCAAATCCAATCTAACCCATTAAAAAATTCCGCCGCCGGTTTGCCCATACCGACGGCGGTTTTTTTCATCCATTAATCCTTCTCGTAAAAAACGATATCCATACCATCATTGATCCGCTCTGTTTTCCCTGTTTGATGGTACCCTGCTTTCTCATAGAGGTGGAGATTCCCCTTTTCCTGCAAAATGGTATCCAGGCACCAGTGATGGGCACCGTAGATCCTTTCCGCTTCCCGAATAGCCTCATAGGCATATCCCTTGTTTCGAAACTCCTTCATGATCCAAAGAGGCGAGATCCGCTTTCTGCTTCCGTCCTTTTTATCAATGATCCGGATGCATCCCACTCTCCTGTTTTCCGCCAGGATAAAATAGTAGGTAGTCCCGGGCTGCTCAAAGCGGGCAAGCACCTTTTCAAAGGGCTCTGCCCCGGGACTTATCTCATAATCCCGGTAAGTTTTCAGCAGATCGGAAAAGGCCTCGATCTGCATCCTCCAAACCTCTTCTATGGTATCCCTTGTAACAGTTTCAAATGTAACGCCCATGGCTCTTCCTCTTCCCTTTTGCAATCTTGATACCTTTTCGATTTTATCATTTTTCATGAAAATAGAACAGAACAAAATAACAGCGGCAGAGTCCTTTCTTACTCTGCCGCTGTCTTAGGCATGATCTTGGGAGGGATCATGAAACTTGTAAGCGATCAATATCCTTTCTGGCCGCCATTGCCGTAGTCATAGCCTTCACCGGCTCCGAAGAATCTTCTGAAGAACTCTTCGATATCTTCCTGGCTGTAGGACCCATCCTGACCGTAGCCGTAGTCATCCTCGTATGCGTCCCCGTCATCCTGTCCCTGATCTCTGTCACGATCCGGAAGGGGAGGTCTTTGCATATCTTCGCCGTTATCGTAGTTATCTTCCTGACGGTCCTCTTCTGACTGTGCATCGCCCTTTTCTTTTTTGCTGTTTTCTTCTTCCTCTATACGGGCCTTCTTGGCATCTTCATAGGCTGCCAGCGTAACCTTGACGGTCTTTTCCTCATACTCACCGTCGTTCATTCTCATATAGGTTACTTCAACGGTATCTCCCTGCTTGTAGTAGGCTACCTGCTCCTTCAGATCTTCAAGGCCGCTGATGCCGATACCGTCAAACTTGGTGATGACATCACCCTTTTTCAGGCCTGCCTTCTGTGCTGCACCGTCTTCCTGTAATTCATCTATGTAAGCGCCTTCAGGAATACCATACATCTGAGATACTTCCTCGGACACGGATTTTACGGTTACTCCAAGGAATCCTGCTTCCTCGGGAGAAGCCTTTTCCATGGAAGCTCTGTTCATCAGTTTATCAAGGATGGGCATTGCGGTATCGATGGGGATGGCATATCCCATACCTTCCACCTGGGATGATGCAAATTTCGCGGAGTTGATACCGATGAGCTCACCGCTCATATTCAAAAGAGCGCCGCCGCTGTTACCGGGGTTGATAGCTGCATCCGTCTGGATCAGCTTTGCTGCCATGTTCTCGATCTCTACTTCACGATCCAGGGCAGAAACAATACCTGTAGTTACAGACTGTCCATAGCCCAGGGCGTTACCGATGGCAATAACCTGATCTCCTACGCTCAGATCTTCGGAGGTACCGATCTTGATGACCTTGATGGCATCCAAAACTTCTTTGTCAATGTCGCTCTTTTTTACGGAAACGATAGCCAGATCATTTTTCACATCTGTTCCGCACACCTTGGCTGCTACTACTGCATCCTCGGAATCCTGGAAGCAAACGGAAACTTCGTTTGCGTTGCTGACTACGTGATTGTTGGTAGCGATCAAAAGCTCATCATCTTTCTCGCTGACTACGATACCACTGCCTGCGCCCTCGGACTCATAGCTCTGGGTACCGAACATGCCTCTGACCTCTTCCACGCCTTTTACCGTAATGGATACGATGGAAGGCATTGTGGCTTTGGTGATCTCAGAGATGGTTGCTGCACCTTTGGTATCCGTAACAGGGATGGTAGCGGATTCTTTTTTCTCATCTGCCTTCTCTGTCTTGCGGCTGCCTGTGTCTGCAACTTCCTGACTCTTTTCTACCGTTGCTGTCTCAGCAGGTGCTTTCTTTAAGAAGGTCTTGTTTGCAACTACTACAAACCCGGAGAAAACAAGTGCGCCGCAAAGACCGAATACCGCACCGTTAAGTGCGCTTCTTCCAAATCCTGTGGAAGGCTTCTTTTCCTTTTTCTCTTTCTTCTTTTTGCTCTTTTCCTCAGCCTGCTTAGCACCTTCGGGAGAAAACTGCATCTGCACGATCTCCGGCTCGGGGCTTTGCTCCGGCTCCGGCATCTCACTGGTGCTTTCCCCTGCTGCCAGGTTCATCTCGGAAACTGTATCATGTTCAGTATTGTATGTATCTTCTGCAGATACCTCTTCGATCTCAATCATGGCAGGGCTCTCATTTGCACCTGTGCTCTGCAGCGTATCTTCGCTTTCAATGTTTGTAAGCTCTTCGTTTCTGTTTTCATCATATTCGTAACTCATACCTGCACCTCCATTTTTCATCGGCCCTCTGTGACCGTTTCATTTTGTTCGGCTTTTGTGTTTACACTTGGTAAGATACGAGGTAATTGTTTCCGAATTTTGATGAAATTGTGTCATTTCTGTGATAGTGAAGAAATTTTACAACGCCTTTTTCAAAGAAGAAACAAACTCCATCAGGGGTTCTTTTGCCTGATCCTTATACTGTGCGATCACGCGGATAATGGCGCTTCCCACAATGGCTCCGTCGGAGATTCCTGCCATCTTAGCAGCCTGCTCCGGGGTGCTGATACCAAAGCCGATGGCACATGGGATCTTGGTATGCTTTCTGATGGTATCGATGGTTTCGGAAAGGTTTGCGGAAAACTCCGTCCGAACTCCCGTAACGCCCATGGAGGATACCACATATAAGAAGCCTTCTGCATCCTCAGCGATCTGGCCGATTCGCTTTTCGGAGGTGGGAGATACCATGGAGATCACCTCCACGCCGTACTTCTTTGCCACCTCGGCAACTTCCTCTTTTTCCTCAAAAGGAAGCTCCGGAGATAAAAAGCCATCTACACAAAGCTCTTTGCACTTTGCAAAGAAGGCGTCATATCCGTAGTGGTGTACGGGATTGATGTAGGTCATAAACAAAAGCGGGATCTGACTCTTTTCCCGGATCTTTTTTACTGCCTCAAACAATCCTTCCATGGTGAATCCGGCTTGCAATGCCCGAAGGCTTGCCTCCTGGATCACAACACCCTCAGCGGTGGGATCTGAGAAGGGAATACCGATCTCAATGATATCCGCACCTGCCTCTTCCATGGCAAGTACATATTCTACGGTCTTATCCAAACTGGGATCCCCGGCTGTAATGAAGGGGATCAGACATTTTCCCTTTTGAAATGCATCCTGTATTCTACTCATGAAGATCTACCCCCTTATATCTGGCAATGGCTGCCACGTCCTTATCACCGCGTCCAGAAAGGCATACGATGATGGATTCATCCTTTCCGTAATCCTTTGCAATCTTCGTTACATGTGCAAGTGCATGGGCACTTTCAATGGCACAGATAATACCCTCTGTCCGAGCCAGGTATTCAAAGGCTTCCACTGCTTCATCATCCGTTACAGGAACGTACTGTGCTCTGCCTGTGCTGTGAAGGTATGCATGCTCCGGTCCGATGCCCGGATAGTCCAGACCTGCGGAAATGGAATACACAGGAGCGATCTGTCCCTGCTCATCCTGGCAAAAATAGGACTTCATTCCGTGGAAGATTCCCAGGGTTCCCGTAGCGATGGTGGCTGCAGTCTCGGGAGTATCTACGCCCTTTCCTGCTGCTTCGCAGCCGATGAGCTTCACGCCTTCATCGGGAACAAAGTTATAAAACATACCCATGGCGTTGCTGCCGCCGCCCACGCAGGCTACTACAGCTGCAGGAAGCTTTCCTTCCTTCTCTAAGATCTGCTCTCTGGCTTCCCGGCTGATGACTGCCTGGAAATCTCTTACGATGGTAGGGAAGGGATGAGGGCCCATAACGGATCCTAATACATAATGGGTATCATCCACCCGGCAGGACCACTCTCTCATGGCCTCATTTACTGCATCCTTCAAGGTCTTGGTGCCCGTATCCACGGGATGTACCTTTGCTCCCAAAAGCTCCATACGATACACATTCAAGGCTTGTCGCTCCGTGTCATGACGTCCCATGAAGACTTCACATTCCATGCCGAAAAAAGCGGCTGCGGTGGCTGTTGCCACACCGTGCTGTCCTGCTCCGGTCTCTGCAATAAGACGGGTCTTTCCCATCTTCTTGGCAAGAAGAGCCTGTCCCAACACGTTGTTGATCTTATGGGCTCCCGTATGGTTCAGGTCCTCACGCTTTAAATAGATCTTTGCACCTCCCAGATCCTTTGTCATCTTCTCTGCATAGTACAAAAGAGAAGGTCTGTTGGCGTACTCCCGAAACAGGGTATTCAGTTCCTCGTTAAACGCCGGATCGTTTTTGTAATGCTCATAGGCTTCTTCCAGCCGATACAGTTCATTCATCAGTGTTTCGGAAATGTACTGTCCGCCGAACTGTCCGAATCTTCCTTTACTCATGCTGTTTTCCTTTCTGTTCTTTTGGTTCTTATCTTACCTGGTTTCAATAGTTGTATGCTGCTAACTTTATGCCTCAGGACTGATGCCCTTAAGTACATCCAGCATTTCTTTCTTATTTTCACTACGCATCAAAAGCTCACCGATCAATACCGCATCCACCTTGTAGGTTTCCAGCCTTCTGATATCCTCCGGAGTCTTCATACCGCTTTCGGATACAAAGAGTACATCCGACGGTACCAGTTTTCTCAGCCTTTGGGAATTGGTGATATCCACGGAAAAATCCTTCAGGTTTCTGTTGTTTACGCCGATGATCCCGGCGCCGCACCGAAGGGCAGTTTCGATCTCACTTTCATCATGGGTTTCCACCAAAGCGGAAAGTCCCAGGCTTTCTGCCACTTGCATGTAGTCCTTCAGTTCTTCCTCGGAAAGGATGGATACGATCAAAAGCACCGCCGAAGCTCCCAGCAGCTTTGCCTCGTAAATCATATAGGGATCTACGGTAAAGTCCTTTCGCAGCACCGGAATGCTTACGGTATCAGTGATGCTTTTTAGGTATGCATCACTTCCCTGGAAAAAGAAGGGCTCCGTCAAGCAGGAAATGGCGGATGCGCCTGCCCTTTCATACTCCTTTGCAATGGCAAGGGGTTCAAAGTGTTCTGCGATGACGCCCTTTGAAGGAGAAGCTTTTTTCACTTCGCAGATAAAGCTCATGCCCTCTTTTGCCAAAGCCTTTTCAAAGGGAAAGTCTGTATGGGCAGGTAAGGCCATTGCCTTTTCTCTGATCTCTTCTAAGCTGACCTCCTGCTTTCTTTCGGCGATACGCTTTTTTGTTTTTTCTGCTATGGTTGCCAGGATCTGATCCATGGTTTGTTTCCTTTCTTGGATTGCTCTTATGATGGGCTGTCTGTTATGCGTTGCTGACCTCGATGAGTTTTTCCAAAACTGCCAAGGCCTTGCCACTGTCAATAAGCTCTGCTGCCAGCTTGATGCCCTCTGCCATATTCTCAGCCTTCTGACCGATAACAAGGGAAGCTGCCGCATTCATCAAAACCGCATCTCTCTTATGTCCCTTTTCACCCTTCAGGATGGCTCTGGTGATCTCGGCGTTCTCCTGAGGTGTGCCGCCCTTCAGATCATCCTTGGTGCATCTTTCCAAACCGAAATCCTCAGGCTTGATAATGCTGGTTCTGAACCATCCGTTCTGGAACTCGCAGATCTTGGTGGGTGCACTCATGGAGATCTCATCCAGCTTATCCAAACCATAAACCACCATACCTCTCTTCACACCCAGGCTCATCAAAACCTGTGCCAGAGGCTCTACAAGATACTCATCATACACACCCAGAAGCTGCATGGAAGGAGATCCCGGATTGGTAAGGGGGCCTAAGATGTTAAACACGGTACGGAAGCCCAGCTCCTTTCGAATGGCGCCTACATATTTCATGGAGGTGTGATACTTCTGTGCAAAGAAGAAGCACATACCCACTTTCTGAAGGAGCTCTACGCATTTCTCCGGAGTCTGGTCGATATTCACCCCAAGAGCTTCCAGGCAGTCTGCGGTACCGCACAGAGAGGAGGCTGCGCGGTTACCGTGTTTTGCTACCTTCATACCTGCTGCCGCTGCTACCAGGGCAGATGTGGTGGAAATGTTAAAGCTTTGTGCGTTGTCGCCTCCGGTTCCCACGATCTCAAACAGATCCATGTCAGTCTCTACCTTTGTGGCATGATCTCTCATGGCTGCTGCACAGCCTGCGATCTCATCCGTGGTCTCGGCTCTTGCACTTTTGGTGGAAAGAGATGCCAGAAAGGCTGCATTCTGCGTGGGCGTGGTCTCACCGCTCATAATCTCATTCATGACGGTGTAGGCTTCGTCATAGGTCAGATCTTCCTTGTTTACGATTTTTACGATTGCTTCTTTGATCATTTTGTTATCCTCCTCGGTTTTACATAGTTTGATTTGTTATTTGTTTTGATATGTTCTGATTCATTTTTTTCTTATATGGATAAAAAGTTGGCGATCATCATCGCCCCTTCCGGAGTCATAATGGACTCGGGATGAAACTGCAGTCCGAAAATGGCTTTTTCCTTGTGCTCTACGGCCATGACCTCTCCGTCTTCCGTCTCCGCTGTTACCAAAAGCTCCTCGGGGAGGCTTTCCGCCTCCGCTGCCAGAGAATGGTATCTTGCCACCTGAAAGGGCTTTGTAAATCCCTTCAAAAGCTTGCTCTCTCCCTTTGCTGTCACCATGGAGACCTTGCCGTGCATCATCTCTTTTGCGTATCCCACTACGCCCCCTAAGGCTTCGCAGATGGCCTGATGTCCCAGGCAAACTCCAAGGATGGGAATTTCGCCTCCCAGCTGTCTTATCACCTCTTCACAGATTCCTGCATCCTGAGGTCTTCCCGGTCCCGGTGAAAGAACGATGTGGGTTGGTGCCAGGGCCCTGATCTCATCAATGGTGATCTTGTCATTTCTCACCACCCTGATGGCATCGGAAAGGATTTGGGGGAGGCCCCATTTTTTGTCATACTCGCTTCCGATGAGCTGATACAGGTTATAGGAAAAACTGTCGTAGTTATCGATGAGCAGTATCACTTAAATCCCCCCTTCCGATTCTTTCAAGGCTTCCATAACGGCGCCTGCTTTGTTCAAACATTCCTGATATTCTTTTTCCGGAACACTGTCTGCCACGATGCCGGCTCCGGATCTTACATATACCTTTCCGTTCTTGGCAAAGGCAAGCCTTATGGCAATGCAGGTATCCAGGTTTCCGGTAAGGTCCAGGTATCCTACGGCCCCGCCGTAGATTCCTCGTCTGGCTCCCTCCAGTTCTCCGATGATCTCGCAGGCTCTTATCTTAGGTGCTCCGGATAGGGTTCCTGCGGGAAGGATGGCATCCACTGCCGAAAGGCTGTCCTGATCCTCTCTCAGCTGTCCCGATACTGTAGATCCGATGTGCATCACATGAGAAAATCTCAAAATGTCCATGTACCGCTCTACCTTTACGGAACCGATCTTACTGATCTTACCGATATCGTTTCTTCCAAGGTCCACCAGCATGTTGTGCTCAGCCCGTTCCTTTTCATCTGCAAGGAGTTCCTTTTCCAGGGCCTCATCCTCTTCCATGGTCTTTCCGCGGGGTCTGGTGCCTGCCAGGGGGAAGGTGTAAAGCTTACCGTTTTCCAGCTTTACCAAAGTCTCCGGGGAAGCTCCCACGATCTCCAGATCACTGCCGGAGAAGTAGAACATGTAGGGGGAAGGATTGGTGGTTCGAAGGATCCTGTAGGTATCCAAAAGGCTTCCTTCCATCTCAGCTTCCATACGGTTGGAAAGTACCACCTGGAAGATGTCTCCCTCCTTGATGTAAGCCTTGCCCTTTTGTACCATGTCGCAGTACTGCTCTTTGGTAAACAGGGGCTTAAAGTCTGTTTTCAGCTTCAAAGGCTCTTCCAGTTTCGGTGCTCCCTCCAGGATGAGTTTCTTCATGGAGGAAAGGTCCTCTTTTGCCAAATTGTAAGCGGCTGCTAACTTTTCTTGTAATGCCTTTTCCTCTGATGCACTGTCTGTTTCTTCAATCCCGGTTTTCAGATTGGTGATGAGGATCATCTTCTGCTTGAAATTGTCAAAGCAGATCACCTTATCAAAGAGCATCAGGTCCAGATCCTGAAAGCCGTCCTGATCCTCCTCTCCCAGTCCTCCGTTTTCCAATCCCGGCTCGCTGTATTTGATGTAGTCGTAGGAGAAGTACCCCACAAGTCCGCCGGTAAAGGGTGGCATGTTCTCGATGGTAACGCTTTGATAATCCTTTAAGATCCTGCGGATCTCTTCCTTGGGATGATCCACGGTTTTGGTCTCTTCCCTTCCCTGCTCCTGCAGGGTCAGAACGTGATCCCGACAGGTGAGGCAAAGCCCCGGTTCGTATCCCAGGAAAGTGTAGCGTCCCCAGTTCTTGTTGTCCTCCGCGCTCTCCAGTAAAAATACATGTCTGCTGACATTCTTTAAGATCTTCAGTACCTCAATGGGAGTCTTCAGATCTGCCAGCATTTCGCATGCCACCGGGATCACGGCAGGTTTTTCCTTTTGTGCGATCCTCAGTATCCCCTCAAAATCCGGGTAAGTCTTCATGGGTCATCCTCCTTTCAGCAAATTAAACTAATAAAAAACGTCCTCGACAAAAGATCTCTTCTGTCAAGGACGGTAAATACAAATTTCCCGCGGTGCCACCTTGCTTTATGCTCTCGCATACTCTCATCGGATACCAACATATCCTTCGCCTTTTACGCAGGCTTTACGTCTCGGATACTCAGCCGTATTCTGCCTTTCCCCTTGCCCTCTGCGGTCCATTTAACAGGCTGCGTTCTGTCCGGCTCTCAGCTCCCCGGACTCTCTGTGAGTGCACGATCTGTTTTTATCTCCGCATCATCGGTTTATCCGCTATTCACTTATCATTGCCAACTATACTACGTTTTTTTCAAGAATGCAAGATGCAATTTTGCACACTCTCATTTTTTTGCAGCCATGATGGCACACCAGTATTCGGTGCCGTCTTCCGCTACGTAATATCCTACACCAATATCCTCATATCCCTTTCCGATGATAGCCTTCTTGGTATCGGCATTGTTCATCCAGGCGGAAACGATCTTCTTGGGAGAGGTGATCTTCCTGCCGATGATCTCGTAGCAATAGAATCCGTAATTGTATTTCAGACTGATGGCCGAAGTAAACTGGGTCTTGTTGGGACGAATGTGGCTGTAGGAGGTAGCCAGCTCCTTTGCACGGATTTTGGCAGCGCTCTGCAGATACCGGTTATAATCAAGACCCGTCAGACCGTAGTTGCGACGCTGCAGATTAATCAGGGTCCTGGTGCGCTTCATGTAGGAGTCTCTTACGTTGTGAACGCTGACGGTGCAGGTGTGCTTGGTATTTCCCACCTTGGCGGTAATAACAGCCGTGCCTCGTTTCTTTGCACGGATCTTGCCGTTTTTATTCACCGTGGCAACCCGCTTGTTGGAAGAGGAAAAGGTCACCTTTCCGTTTGCTTCGATCAGTTTCAGTCGGAAGGCCTCTCCCTGGTACAGGGTCTTTCTGTACTTGTTCAAATGAGGAGCTGCCTGAGTATCCTTTGCAGGCAGCACTGCCAAAAGGGCCACTGCCAAAAGGCCTGCCAAAAGCACTCTGAAAAGTCCTGCCGAAAGTCTCTTACTTCCTTCCTGTTTCACTCTTTCCCGTCTCATTGTTTCTTCTCCTTTAGCATCTTCCTGTTTCAGTCAAAGGTCACTTCCACCGGGCAGTGATCCGAGCCCATGATGTCTGTATGGATCTTGGCATCCGAAAGTCTGTCCTGCATTCTGTCAGATACCAAAAAGTAATCGATACGCCACCCTGCGTTTTTGGCTCTGGCCTGAAACCTGTAGGACCACCAGGAATAGATCCCTGTCTGATCCGGATAGAAATGCCGGAAGGTGTCCGTAAATCCGGCTGCCAGAAGGGTCCGCATCTTGTCTCTTTCCTCGTCTGTAAATCCGGCGTTGTGATGATTGGAGGAAGGATTCTTCAGATCGATCTCCTCCTTAGCCACGTTCATATCGCCGCAAACCACTACGGGCTTCTTTTGATCCAGGGAAAGAAGATACTCTCTGAAGGCATCCTCCCACACCATACGATAATCCAGTCGCAACAGCTCCTGCTTGGAGTTGGGGGTATAGACCGTGACCAGATAGTGGTCCTCAAACTCACAAGTGATCACTCTGCCCTCATGATCATGCTCCTCAATGCCCAGACCATAGGTAACGGAAAGGGGCTCCTTTTTGGTAAATATCGCCGTTCCGGAATAGCCCTTCTTTTCCGCATAATTGTAATACTGATGATAGCCTTCCAGCTCCAGATCTACCTGTCCTTCGGAGATCTTGGTCTCCTGCAGGCAGAAGGCATCTGCGTCCGCTTCCTTGAAAAAGTCCAAAAAGCCCTTTTGCAGGCAGGCCCGAAGGCCATTCACGTTCCATGAAATGTATTTCATACTCTATCCTTTCAATCGTAATCTACTTCCACCAAGCAAAGCCCCTGGGCAGGCGCCGTAGCCGGAACCGCCTTGCGATCTCCCTCTGCCAGGTAGTGTTTCACCATCTCCGGTTCAATCTCTCCTTTTCCCACGGACACCAAGGTTCCTGTAAGGATCCGTACCATGTTGCGAAGGAATCCGTCTCCGTGGAAGGTAAGGATCAGATACTCGCCTTTTCTGCGAATATCAATGCGATCCACATTGCGAACCGTGCTTTTATTCTTTCCCGCCGCCTTGCAAAAGGCTGCAAAATCGTGCTTGCCCTGTAAGAAGGCTGCCGCCGTCTGCATCCGCTCCAGAGACAGTTCCTCCTCAATGGTCCACACATACTTGCGGTCAAAGACGGGTTTGGTCTTGCCGTTATAAATGGTATATCGGTAGGTCTTTCCCGTTGCGTTATAGCGGCTGTGAAACCGGGGAGAAGCCTCCGTCAGCTTCAACACTGCGATATCATCCGGCAGATACCGGTTAAAGTAGTCTCTTATCTCCTCTGGAGAAAGCTCCGTATCCAAAGCAAAGTGGGCGCACATCCCGAGGGCGTGTACCCCGGCGTCCGTCCTTCCGGCTCCCAGTACTTCAATGTCCTCTCCTGCCAGCCTGCTGATGACGCTCTCCAGCTTTCCCTGCACCGTTTCCCGTCCCGGCTGGTGCTCCCATCCGAAGTACCTGGTGCCGTCGTAGCTGATGATGAGTTTGTAATTCTTACTTGCCATAGTATTCTATCCGCTTACACGCCTTAGTTAGCAATACGAAACTTTTTCCGAAGCATCTCCCGATCCCAAAGCTCGATATCGCATTTCTCCGCCAGCTTTACAGCGGCAGGCGTAAACTCCGAGTTGGTAATGACCATCGCATGGTCACAGTCATAATAGGCCATTCCGGCGATGGCTTCCTGTACGGCGCTGTTGCCAATCTTTCCTTCATACCGTTTTGCCTGTACGGCGATCTTCTGTTTCTTCTTCTCAATAATGAGATCCGCCCCCTGATCTCCTGTAGCGGGAGTAAAGGTAACCTTGTAACCCTTTTCCCGAAACTTTACCGCCAGGTAGGCTTCAAAATCTGCTCCCTCCATCTGATCGATCCTTCGCATGGTGGCAAAGGAAAGTCTCGATCCTCTCAGGAAAAACAGAAACACTCTGAAAATGAAACAGGCAACCACCACCAGCCCCATCAAAGGTGCCAT
>JAEEKV010000255.1 GCA_016282595.1 Lachnospiraceae bacterium | reverse complement strand
TCCGGATCTATGCACAGAGTCCCTGCTTTGTATTGGAAAAGCTGGTGATCAGAAGAGAGGATGCCATGGTGCAGCCCTCCTATATGGCTCCCCCGGAGACCATGCGGATCGAAGCAAAAAGAAGGTGACGAAAGAGAATATCCAAGGAGGATAAAGACATGTTAAAACCCATGAGACTCATCAGCGACGGCTGTATCTTTCAGCGTAATAAGGAAATCAGGATCTGCGGCGAGACGGATTGTAACAAGATCAGTGCAGAGCTTTGGGAAGGGGAGAGCCTGTTATCTGAGGCAGCGGTAGATGTACAGGAGGGCAGCTTTACCCTGATCCTTCCCCAAAGAAAGGCGGGAGGTCCCTATACTCTGAAGCTCCAAGGGGGCGAGGATACCCTTACTATCTCAGATGTGTATATAGGAGATGTGATCCAGTTGGTAGGACAGTCCAATATCGAGTTTCCCATGAGTCGGGTGATGGAAACCTATCCGGAGGAATTTGAAGCCCCTGATCTTCCCATGATCCGCTCCTTTAAGATCGTGGAAAGAAGGGAGTTTCACACACCCCTTTCGGATCCGGAAACCGGAGCCTGGCTGCCTGTAAGAGAAGATACCCTGCCTGACTTTTCGGCAGTGGGATACTTTATGGCTAAAAAGCTCTTTGCAAAAAGCGGCGTTGCAGTGGGGCTTATTGACACCACTCTCGGAGGGTCCGCTATTGAATCCTGGATGAGCAAAGAGATGCTGGAGGCGTTTCCTAAGCAGCTTGAGATTGTAGAGCCCTATAAGGACGAAACCTACCTGGAAAAGGTGCTGGCAGAAAACGAGGAGCATTATACCAGCTGGCATACATGGATTGATATCCACGATGCGGGGCTGCAGGAGAGCTGGCAGGAGAAGCAGAGTGGGAATGATGATGGCTGGGAAGACATTACTCTGCCCTGCATCTTTCAAAAGGAACCCAGGCTGAAAGGGTTTACCGGCAGCATCTGGTTTCGCAGAAGCTTTCAAATAGACGCAGACAAGGCGGGAAAAGAGGCCCTGCTTTGGTTCGGAACCATGACGGATAGCGATGAGATCTTTATCAACGGCGTTTCCGTGGGAAAGACGGAATACTGCTATCCTCCGAGACGATATGAGATTCCCGCAGGTTTATTGAAGGAAGGAGAAAACATCATCACCATCCGTATGCTGGTGGAAAAGGGAACGGGCCGGGTAACCGACGGTAAGGTATATGGGATTTTGTACGGAGACGGCAAAAGGAGCACCGACGGCTTTTATGAAAGTGCAGAGGGCTATGAGGTAGTCAGATTGGACGGCCCCTGGACCTATCGCATCGGCACCGCTTCTGAAAAGATCGAGCCTACGGATTTTGTCAGCTGGAAGCCCACAGCCCTGTATAACGGCATGCTCCATCCCTGCACAAAGTACAATATCAAAGGGATCTTTTTCTACCAGGGAGAATCCAATCTGCTGGCAACGGATATTTATGAGGCGGAATTCAGAACCCTGGTAAGCAGCTATCGGAAGCTCTGGAGAGACGAAACCCTTCCCTTTGTGTATGTGCTGCTTCCGCAGTTTGATCTGGTGACCTACGAACCGGATGGAACCGATGAGAAAAACACCCATTGGGAGGATATGCAAAGCTGCCAAAGAGCCTGCGCCGACATCCCCGGAACTTACCTGGTTGAGGCCTTGGAAACAGGGGAGATCA
This sequence comes from Lachnospiraceae bacterium, assembly GCA_016282595.1. Taxonomy (GTDB): domain Bacteria; phylum Bacillota; class Clostridia; order Lachnospirales; family Lachnospiraceae; genus RGIG7926. The sequence goes on along the minus strand of JAEEKV010000255.1, from coordinate 8,862 downwards.
ACGATCTGCATCCCCAGCGAAAAAAGGAGATGGGGGAGCTGGCAGCGGCGTATTTTCTAAAACAGCCTTCCTGAGGGTGTGCAAAATTGCTGCCATAATGGGGGTTGACAGGATGAGGATTCATGGCTATACTGAGATCAACCCATGAGGGAGTAGCAGGCTCACGAAAGTGAGTAGCAAGCCAACATACCGGTGCTTAAACACCTGGCTTGTTTTGAATTGTGAGACTCATGTATGCTTTGTCATACATGGATCGTGCCCTCCATCATAAAGATCATTTACGACCGGATATGACAAATGCATATCCGGTCTTTTTAATATTTAAAACATTCTGAACATGAGAGGAACAATGTATGAAAGAAAAAGAATTCCTGAAAGTAAGCAATTTATTTAAGGCTTTTGGCAGCGGCGAAAGCAGACAAGAGGTGCTGCGGGGTATGGATTTTTCAGTAGTCAAAGGTGAGTTTTGTGTACTGCTTGGACCTTCCGGATCCGGCAAATCTACCCTGCTGAATATCATCGGCGGGATCGATACCCCGGATGAAGGCTTTGTCAGCATCAACGGTGATAAGCTGGAAGAGATGAGTGAACGACAGCTTACCTTGTATCGCAGAAAGCATCTCGGTTATGTGTTCCAGATGTATAACCTGATCCCGAATCTCAACGTGAAGGAAAACATCGAAGTAGGAGCCTATCTTTCCGATCAACCCCTGGATGTGGAGGAAGTCATTGAAACCCTGGGGCTGAAGGATCATAAGTACAAATATCCCAATCAATTATCCGGCGGACAGCAGCAAAGAGTATCCATCGGAAGAGCAGTTGTAAAAAATCCAGATATTTTAATGTGCGATGAGCCAACAGGAGCTTTGGATTACAAAACCTCAAAGGAAATCCTGGCACTCATTGAAGACTGTAACAAAAAGTACGGCACCACCGTCATCATGGTAACCCACAACGAAGCCATTAAGTATATGGCAGATCACGTTGTAAAGCTTCGTGATGGAGTGGTTCGTCATAATGATATCAATGAACAGAAGCTGACAGCTCTTGAGCTGGATTGGTAGGAAGGGGGAAGGAAAATGAGAAACCCACTTATCCGAAGAATTCCCAGAGAGCTGAAGTCAGATTGGCATAAGTATCTGGTGATCATTGTTTTTATGGTGATCATGATCAGCGTGATCTCCGGTATGTATGTCGGCCATGACAGCATGCTGGCGGCAATCTACGGCGGAAGGGAAACCCTGAATCTGGAAGACGGCAGCTTTGAACTTGCCCATAAAGCTTCCCGGGAAATGCTGGATGAGATCAGCACGGGAGAGATGGCAGATGTCAGATCCTATTTCATCGAAAAGGGCAACAAAAAAGCAGAGCGAAAGGTTGCCGAAGAGATTGAGAAGAAGATAACTGAAGAAGTTACAAAAGGAATTGAGGAGCAGGTTCGCATTACCTGTGAAGCCTATGGCATCACCGATGAGGAAACCATTCAGGCACAGATCGAGGAGGCCATGACGCAGTCCTTTGAAGATGCTGTCAAAGAGGCAAAGAACTCAGAGGAATTTAAAAAGGCTGAAAAAGAGGCCTATGAAGAAGCGCATAAAAAAGTCATTGAAACCGTAGATGAAGAATGGAATGACATCGCAGATCGATATGAACTGAATGCAAAAGACTTCTCCCCCCGAAAGGTGACGATCTACGATAATTTCTACAGAGAAGAATCGGAAGACCATAACAATGACGGCAAAAAGGATGCCACTGTTCGGATTTTTCTGAGCGATGCAAAGATCAACAAGGCAAGCTTTAACGAAGGCCGTATGCCACAGAATGAAAATGAGATCGCCATCGACAGAATGCATGCAAGTAATGTGGGTATCAGACTTGGTGATACCATAACCGTGGGAAACAGAAAATTTGAAGTAGTAGGACTTCTTTCCTACGTAAACTACTTAACCCTTCATGAGTCAAATACGGATCTGATGTTTGATGCCTTCGGGTTTGATGTGGCAATGGTTACCCCGGATGCATTCAGAACCTTAAAGAGCAGAGTACATTACAGCTACGCCTTCAAGTATGACTCTAAGCCTGAGGAAAAAGACAAGCTTGCGGATGCATCGGAAGATCTGTTAAAGGGATTGATCACCCAGAGCCTTGTGTATGATAATGAAATCAAGGATTATCTGCCGGAGTACTTACGGCAGGCCAGCAATTTTGCAGTTTCCGATATTGAAGGAGATTCATCGGGAACCAGTATTTTGTGTTATATCCTTATCGGCGTTATTGCATTTATCTTTGCCATTACCATCAGCAACACCATTGACAAGGAAGCCTCTGTCATAGGAACCCTGCGGGCATCGGGATACAGCAGAACGGAGCTGGTGGTGCACTATATGTCCATGCCTGTGATCGTCACAATATTGGGAGCCATCATCGGAAATGTGCTGGGTTATACGGCGCTTAAGGACCTTGCGGTGAATCTGTATTATGAAAGCTATAGCCTCCCTACCTGTCATGCGGTATGGTCTCAGACAGCCATCGTGAAAACCACGGTGATCCCGCTGATGCTGATGTTCTTTGTCAATCTCTTTGTCATCGTGAAAAAGCTGCAGCTCAGTCCTTTGCAGTTTTTGCGCCATGATCTGAAAAAGACAAAAAAAAGCAAAGCCGTGCGACTGCCCAGATGGTCCTTCCTTCGAAGATTCCGTTTGCGGATCCTGTTCCAGAATATGCCCAATTATCTGGTACTCATCTTCGGCGTTGTGTTCATTGAGCTGATGCTTTGCTTTGCCTTTGGTTTGCCGGATTCCCTGAGTCACTACGCTGATAGTGCGGGAGATATGATGTTGTCCGAGTATCAGTATATGCTCATGGATTATAAAGATTCCGACGGAGAGCTGATAGAAACATCGGAAAGCAGTGCAGAGTCCTTCAGTATTACAACCCTGCAGTATCCCAAAAAGAAGAGTACCTTCCGTACAGGTATGGGCAGCGGAGGAGACGAAAAAGTATCTGTATATGGAATCAAAAAGGATAGCGCCTATGTAGCTTTGAAAGATGAAACCGGAAAGGATCAGGTCTATATTTCCAGTGCATTTTCCGAAAAATTCGGAATTTCGGAAGGAGAAGAAATATCCCTCCATGAGGAGTATGAAAACAAAACCTACCAATTCACGGTAAAGGGAGTCATTGACTACGACGGCGGCATCGCTGCATTCATGGACGATGAGAGCTTTCGGGAAATCTTTGACAGAGAAGAGGATGAATTTTCAGGATTCTTTTCCAGGCATGAGATCCATGATATAGATGAGCAGTCCATTGCAACGGTCATCACCAAGGATGATATCTTGAAGGTGTCAAACCAGCTGACCCATTCCCTGGGAGGCATGATGGAAATCTTTAAATATGCATTGATCGTAATGGCTGCTGCCCTCATATATTTGCTGGCTAAGATCATTATTGAGAGAAACGAACACGCCATCTCCATGGTAAAGATTCTGGGATTTTTGAATGGGGAAATCGGAGCACTGTACATCGTGCCCACAGCCATCGTAGTGGTACTTTGTTCCCTTATCAGCTTTGTGGCCGGGTACTATCTGATGATCTGGATCTTCCATGTGTTCATGTTACAGTTGGATGGATATTTTGCATTCTATATGAGCGTGCCTTCCATGGTTTTATCCGTACTGTATATGCTGATCGGCTATGCCTTTGTTTCCGTCATTGATTTCCTTCGGATCAAACGGATTCCGCTGGACGTTGCGCTTAAGAATGTAGAGTAGAAATTCGGTGTATTTATGATACAATAAGAAAAGCAAAGAGCAGCCGCATGAAGAGCAGCCGGATGACGAGCAGAGGTAAAATATATGGAAATTGTAAATCTAGTTGAGAATACAGAAGGCGCCCCGGGATGTCTGTATGAGCATGGGCTGTCTTTTTACATCGAAACATCTAAGCACAAAGCTTTGCTGGACTTGGGGCAGACGGATCTTTTTGCGCAAAATGCCAAGACTCTCGGAATTGATTTGGAGGCGGTGGATACCGTTATATTAAGCCACGGACATTATGATCATGCAGGAGGGATCCTTCCCTTTACAAGGATCAATGACCGGGCGCCTATCTATATGCAAAAGACGGCAGGGGGTGCATATTTTGCTGATGACGGAAAAGTATCAGAGGGACATCACTATCGATACATCGGCATCGATGAGGAGATTTTAGGGCTTCAGCAGCTGAGGCTGATAGAGGGGGATCATGTCATCGATGAACAACTGGAGCTTTTTACCATTCAGCATAGAACCCACCCCTTACCCTTTCCCAATAAGAGGCTGTTGATGCAGACGGAAACGGGATATACGGCGGATACCTTTGCCCATGAGCAGTTTCTGGTTGTAAAGGATGGGGGACAAAGGGTGCTGTTATCCGGTTGTGCCCATAACGGGATTTTGAGCATTCTGGATGCATACAGGGAAAAATATGACAGCCTTCCGGATGTGGTGATCAGCGGTTTTCATCTCATGGTAAAACGGGAGTATCGGGAAAAGGAGCTGGAAGAGATCAGAGAGATCGCAAAGGCTCTGAGCACATATCCCATCAGGTATTATACCTGTCACTGTACGGGAGAAGCAGCCTTTGATGAAATGAAGCAGATCATGGGGGAGCAGCTTCAGTATGTACACTCCGGAATGAAGATTAATTAAGATCTTTCATTCTATTTTCACGGGCAGAAGGATCTGGATGAAACAGCGGACATTATTCAGAACCGTATTACAACCTACGTAAATGAAAAACGCTGAGCACGGCATTGTAAAGATGTTCTGAGAAAAAATTTTGACACGAAAAAGGTAATATATTACAGTAGTTTTACAAAGTAATATATTACCTTTTTGTTTGTGCTAAGAGGGACAATGTACGATATATTGTGTGATGCTTACGCATATGATGACCGAAACAAAAGCATCTGGGATAACAACTAAAAACGGAGGTATGATATGAACGTACAAGTGATGACAGGTATTCTACTGCCATTTCTGGGAACCAGTCTCGGGGCAGCCATGGTGTTTGTGTTAAAAGACAGTATTTCCGATGGTATTCAGCGCATGCTTACCGGATTTGCCGCGGGAGTTATGGTGGCGGCTTCTTTCTGGAGTCTGTTACAGCCGGCGCTGGACGGCGCAGAGGGCATGGGTAAGCTATCCTTCATTCCCGCAGCAGTAGGTTTCCTGGTTGGTATAGGATTCTTACTTTTGCTGGACAACGTAACACCGCACATGCATATGGATGAGCAGACTGAGGGACCCAAAAGCAACTTAAAGCGCACCACCAAGCTGATTCTTGCTGTGACGCTACACAATATCCCGGAAGGTATGGCTGTGGGCGTGGTATATGCAGGTTGGGTTGCGGGAGAAGCGGGAGTCAGCCGGGCGGCGGCGCTTACGCTGGCACTGGGTATCGCACTTCAGAATTTCCCGGAGGGGGCTATTGTGTCCATGCCGCTCAGGGCAGAGGGCATGCCGAAGGCCAAAACATTCTGGTACGGAGTTTTATCCGGTATCGTAGAACCCATTGCGGCATTGTTTACCATTCTTGCGGCAAGTGCTGTGGTTTCAGTTTTGCCCTATCTGCTGGCTTTCGCTGCCGGTGCCATGATGTATGTGGTGGTAGAGGAATTAATCCCGGAGATGTCGGAAGGAAAACACTCCAATGTAGGAACGGTGGCCTTTGCCATGGGATTTGTGCTGATGATGGTATTGGATGTGGCGCTGGGATAAGCATTATGAGGAGATTTGGGATGAATAGTGATCATGAGTTATAATTGCAGGGTTGTGGAAGAAATAAGAGGTTGAGATGTTATGAAGCGCCATTTTAGATTTATTATATTGATTACGTATATATTATCTTGTAGCACATTACTTATTGGTTGCAGTAAAGAAAATGAGAAGACAAAGTACGATATAGAACGTGTATTTCCGGACGATACGTTTAAAAGTATCATCGAGGGAGAAATAACCCCTGTAGAGATTCTTGTGGGTTTTGGAGGTGAAGGAGGATATGAGCAGTTTTCGACTAAAGATTCTTCCTTGATTGCTGAGTACATTAGTGCATTTCGGGATGTGAAAATAGCCCAAGAAATTGATGACAAAGAAGAGATGATTTTTACTGCAGACGGTATCGTTGACTTTACATTTATAATGGACGATGAGACCCAGATTATCATTGGGACTGATTTAGTTCAATATGTCTCAGACTATGATAGAGGAATACAGTTTCATCTAAGTAACACGGAAAAAATTATTGGTCTTAACAAGAGGATAAGAGAGTAAGCGGGTTTTTATCCCTCATACTTCTTCATATGTGCCTTGATCGCATCAAAGGTTTTGTCGCTGATGTAATGCTCTACGCGGCAGGCATCTTCCGAGGCTGTTTCTTCATCAACTCCCAGATTTGTAAACATTTTCGTCAGGATGGTATGGCGCTCATAGATGCGTTCGGCCAGAATTTTGCCGGCTTCTGTCAGTATGAAAAAGCCACCCTTATCTTTTTTCACAAGTCCTTCCTCCCGAAGCACTGCAAGACCTCTGCAGACGGAAGGGTAGGAATATCCCATATAATCCCCGATGTCAATGCCGCGTACGGCATTATTTTTTTGGGAAAGCACATAAAGCGTTTCAAGATACATTTCTCCGGATTCCTGTAATGCCATAGGAAAAGTCCTCCACAAAGTCTGTTATTAGCAATAACTTATCATAAATACCCATTATAATCAACCGAATCTAAAAGGCTTTTTTGATTTGCGATGGAAAATTGCTTGACAGATTAGCATGGGGTAATTATAATGACAGATGGTTAGCGTGTGCTAATTAGCACAGGCTAATACGGAAAGCGTTATGCAAATAAGGAAAAGGGTGCAGAGATGAATCTGAATGAGGCAAATCTGGGAATTGAATATGAGATCGCCGGGATAGATACCGGCGGGGACGAGGAAATGGAAAGCTTTCTGTTTTCACTTGGGTGCTATAGCGGTGAGAAGATCACGGTTGTGGATAAAAAGAAGAATCTCTTTGTGTCTATCAAGGATGCAAGATATAACATCGATCCGGAATTAGCATCGGCTATTCAAATCAAGAATTAAGAGTAAATTTATGTGAGGAGGCAAATCATGAGAATCGCACTAACAGGTAATCCCAACAGCGGAAAAACAACCATGTATAATTCGCTGACGGGAAGAAACGAAAAGATCGGCAACTGGGCCGGCGTAACGGTTGACAGGAAGGAAAGTAAGATCAAGGACAAGTACAACGATAGTGGCAGTGAGCTTATCGCAGTAGATCTTCCCGGTGCTTATTCCATGTCACCTTTTACTTCGGAAGAAAGCATCACCAGCGGCTATGTGAAAAACGAGCATCCTGATGCCATCATCAACATCGTGGATGCCACCAATCTTTCCAGAAGCCTGTTTTTTACAACCCAGCTTTTGGAACTCGGGATCCCGGTGGTTGTAGCCCTGAATAAGATCGATGTAAATGATAAAAAAGGCAACACCATTGATGAGAAAAAGTTGTCTGAAAAGCTGGGATGTCCCGTCATCAAGACTGTATCTACTTCTGATAAAGGAATCAAAGAAGCAGTAAGTGCAGCTGCAGCCTTGCAGGGAAAAGGCCAGAAGGCGCCCTACCATCAGGGGGATGTGGATTTAAAGAGTAAGGAAGCCGTGGAAGCGGCAGACCGCCAAAGATTTGATTTTGTAAACAACATTGTAAAAGAGGTTGAAGTCAGAAAAACACTGACTAAGGATAAAACAAAGGGAGATGCCATTGATAAGGTTGTAACCAATCCTGTTTCGGGAATCCTGATTTTTGCAGGGATCATGTTCCTGGTATTTTACATTAGTCAGACAACGGTGGGTACATGGCTTGCGGACATCCTGGTGGGATGGATCGAAACCTTCCAGGAATGGGCCGGTGAACAGCTGGGCGATGCTAACCCTCTTTTGTATGCGCTTTTGATCGACGGCGTCATCGGCGGCGTCGGAGCGGTTGTGGGCTTTTTGCCGCTGGTTATGGTTATGTACTTCCTGATCGCACTTTTGGAAGATTGCGGTTATATGGCAAGGGCTACGGTTGTACTGGATCCCATCTTCAAGAAGGTTGGACTTTCCGGCAAATCTGTTATTCCTATGATCATCGGAACCGGCTGCGGTATTCCTGCTATCATGGCCTGCAGAACCATCAAAAATGAGAGGGAACGCAGAAGTACGGCGATGCTGGCAACCTTCATGCCCTGCGGCGCCAAGCTTCCCGTTATCGCGCTGTTTGCAGGGGCGTTTTTCCCGGAATCAAAATGGATCAGCTTTGTCTGCTATATGCTGGGTATCGTTCTGATCCTTCTCGGGGCACTTTTGATCAAAGCCATTACAGGCATGAAATACCGTAAGAGCTTCTTTATCATTGAGATGCCGGAGTATAAAGTGCCGAGCCTTGGCTTTGCATTAAAGAGCATGCTGGAAAGAGGTAAGGCTTACATCGTTAAAGCGGGAACGGTTATTCTGGTTTGCAATACAGTTGTTCAGATCATGCAGTCCTTTAACTGGCAATTCCAGGCAGTGGAAGAGGGGGCGGAAAGCACCTCAATCCTGGCAAGCGTTGCACAGCCCTTTGCAGTACTGCTGATTCCGGTTGTGGGCATCGCATCCTGGCAGCTGGCTGCTGCAGCCATCACCGGATTTATTGCCAAGGAAAACGTGGTTGGAACCATCGCAACCGTGTATGCGATCACGAACTTTATCGATACCGAAGAATTGGAACTAATCGGAGAGGGCAATGTTGTTGCAGCGGCAATGGGCATTACCAAAGTGGCAGCCCTTGCATACCT
>JAEEKV010000254.1 GCA_016282595.1 Lachnospiraceae bacterium | reverse complement strand
TCATTTTCCAGGCCGATGGGAAGCATATTGTACTTGGTGGCCAGCTGCTCCGGCACCAGAGCGATGGCGTCCATGTTCACCTTCCGGCTGCCGATATCCACCACGGTGATGTTAAGGCGCTCTGCCAGGGCGTTCAGCATCTGCTTTTCGGAAATAAAGCCCAATGTGATCAAAATCGCACCGATACGCTCTCCCTTGTGCTCCTTCTGATAGGCCAGTGCCTGTCCTAACTGATCATTTGTGATGTACCCCATTTCAATGAGGGTATCACCAAGTCGCAGTTTTCGAATAATACTGGTATCCATACATTCCTCCCGGGATCATGTGATTGCTATTTCTGTTTCAAATGTTTCTTACTCGTTTTCTTCCTCTGTATCTGTAGTGGTTGCAATATAAGCCGTTTCATCATACATCAAAACCTGCAGATTGATCACCAGCTGCTTGTCAGTCTCTGCAAGCTCCACCAGCTGCCCGTCCACAAAGGAAAAGCCGTTGCCGGGAGAAACCTCCCAGGTATATCCGGTCACTCTCAGGGACTGGTCGGCGATGAGTTTGTCCAAAAGTACCTTCAGTCTCTCTTCCCGTCCGAACACCTTCATATCTACTGTAGCAGCTTTTACGCCGGAAAGGGCGGTATCCACTACCTGATCGGAAGTTGCTTCAATATCGGGAGTCTCCCCATTTTGCAGAGTATCCGTAAAGGCTTCCACCTGGGCGTAATCCGGATCTGCTCCGTTGCCGCCGGAGGCATTCCCCTCCTCCGTCATTGCCTTTCCGGCCTCTGAATAAGGATACGGGCTAAGCTCCACTGCCTCTCTGGGCATATCGATGTAAAGGTCCACCGCCTTCAGTCCCTGGTCCAAAACCCGTCCGGTCAGAAGGTCATCGATCTGGGTGGAATCCATCATCGGATAGTATCTGGCTGCATACAGATCCACCTTGGAGCCGATCTTTTCCCGATACCCTTCCACGATAGACATCCGATCCAGCTTCATCTGGATGGTGTCATGGGTCGCCTGCTCCTTCTCAATTTCCTTATTGGTCGCCCGGATCTTTCGAAACAGCGGCCTGTCTGCAATGATCACAAAGAGAAAAATGATCACGATAAAGCCCAGCATATATAAAAGCTTTTTATCTCTTTCAGTCATTTCTGTTTTCATTGCTCATCCTCCTCGCTCTCTGCTTTTCTGCCTTCGGGATCGGCTACAGGAGCAGGTACTTCATCCCTTCCGGCCGTCTCTGCCAGCACGCAGGACAGAAGAGCTGTCCACTCCTCCTTCTCTCCCTGGGAGGACTTTTCGGAATATCCCTTATAATCCACCTTGGTAAAGATCTCTTCGTTTTTCAGCTGCGTGATAAAGCTGTTCAGGGAGACCACATCCGTAAAGCTGGTGGTAAAGTTCAACTCACCGGTCTCGGCATTGTAGCCTACGATCTCCACCTGTCCGACACCTGCCGCATCCGTGCGGATCACCGAGCAGACAGAGCTGATGGCTGCAGGATAGGAATTGACGTTGGTCTCGAGCACCTTTAATCCGCCGTAGTGCTGGGACAGGATCGCTACCTGCTCTGCCTCCTTATCATAGTCGAGCGCCGCAAACTTGTTGTTCGGATCGGTATTGTATGCGATCAGCCCATTTAAGTATTTCGTCCTTCTGGCATAGAGCGTGACCATATACAGGGTGATCAGCATCATGACAAGTGCCGTGATGCAATACGGGATCACGATCTTTAACAGGCGCTCCGTAGCGACCTGCTTTTCACTTTTTTCCTTCTTGATGGATTTTAGGATATTGACATGTCCCTGTCTGGGCATCAGGCCTGCCAGAGGATATACCAGACGATCCAGCGGCTGTCCGGAGTTGGTAACGTTCACGCCTCTTAGCAGCATCAGGGTTGTCACAGTGACAGGGTTTTGCAGGGAATCGGAAATCGCCCTGTTGCAAAGCGACTCATCTCCGGGCTCCATGCCTGCCATGTAGATGGTGGAAATCGGATCCTCCAGCTTCTGGGATCTGGAGAACTGATCGATTTGATTGACGGTCTTGGCAACCTCCTGGGCATACTCAATGGTGCCCGGATTGGAAAAGATACGGGCCGTCGTAGAATAGTAATATTCGCCTTTTACAAAGAAGATCGCGGTAATGGTCATGCCGTCGCGGATCAGGACAACGCTGTTTTCATCCTTGGCAAAGCCCGTGGATCGAAACAGATTGATGGCATCACCCACTCCGGAATGGATCCCGGAAAGCTGCACACCGGCTTCCGCAAACACCTGCAGGTAACTGCTAAGGAACTCCTCCTCTGCGATCTCCGCACAGACCTTGGCGGTCTTGGCCTTCTTATTGCTGCTGATCCGGTAATAACCAAGGATCTGCTCTTCCTCTCTCTCCACGTACTCTCTCTTCAGATAGGCCATGGTCTTGGCATCCGAAAGAAGCGGAAGCTCCGGTACACGCACCATGATCTGCGGGGAATTGACCACCAGATCGATGTCCTTATTCGGCAGATGGTTCAGGGACCAGAAGCTCTTGATGGCATCTCCCAGGGCACCGGGATCCGTGATCACGCCGTTGAGCACGCACCCCTCCGGAAGCTGTGTGGAGTAAAAGCGCTTTACCTTTACGCTTTTTGCAGCTCCCACGCCGGTCAATACCTGAATATCCGTATTCGAAAGATATACCGTTACCTGTGACATACTACCTCCCATTTTACGTCCCGACGGACGTTTACTACCGGCCCTTGCCGGCCAAAGCTTATCCCCTGCCTGTCCTGTTAACTGTTTGCTCCGATGAAGGAGTAGGATTGATAGATCGGCGTGATAACCGAGATCATGATAAATCCGACAATGCCGGCCATCACCATGATCATCACGGGCTCCAGCAGCGCCACCATCTGCCCGATGGCACGCTCGGACTCAAATTCCATGTCATCCGCTACCGACTCGAGCATGGTATCCAAAGATCCCGCTTCCTCTCCTACCTTGATGGAGGAGATCATCTTACCGATAAAGCCGTCCACCTTGCTTAAGGAATAGGAAAGGGTCTCGCCTGCCTGCGTATCCGCGATCACCTGGGTAAACTGCGCCTCGATATAACTGTTGCCGATGGTGTTTCTGGCAATCTGCAGACAGCTGATGATGGGAATACCCGAGGTATATAAGGAGCTTAAGGTCCTTGCAAACCTTGCCGTATAGATGACTTTCATCAGCCTTCCGACCTTCGGGAAATGGATCTTGGTCCGATCCAGAACATATTTAACCTTCGGTATTTTCTGTAAAAAGTACAACGCAATATATGCCACAACCACGAAGATGATGATCCCGATCACGTTCTTCTTACAGAAATTACTGATCCAAAGCATGATCCTGGTTGTGATCGGAAGTACCGGCATGGAAGAAAACAGCTCATCAAACTGTGGGATCACATATCCGAAGATGATGGCTACCACCACAATGATGATAAAGCCCAGGATCTTGGGATAGGTGGTGGCACTTTTCACCTTGGCATTGAGACGATCCTCCTTGGAGTACTGATCAGCGATCTTGAGAGCCGTACCATCCATATTTCCGCTGGTCTCGGATGCCCGGAACATATTGATCATCAATGGTGGGAAGACGCCACCCAGTTTTTCCATTGCCTCCGAAAACGGCACACCCTGCATGACATTGGCGGTGATGGTATTGTAAACGGCTCGTTCATAGCTGGTTGCCGCTTCATCCTCGGAGAGCATCTGCAGTGCTCTTACCAGCGTCACGCCGGAGCGGAGCATGGTCCCGATCTGTCTGGAATACTCTGCTAGAACCTTTGCGGAAAAGGGCTTGTAGTATTTCTTCTCTGCCTCTCCCTTGGCATCGATCAGCATCAGATCCTTCATTTTCAGCCTTGCATGCAGATCCTGCTCATCCACAGCCAGCATCTTGCCGGATACGATTTTACCGTCTGCGGTTTGTGCCCTGTACCTATAGTTGGCCATACCGATTCTCCTTTGAGATAGTTATGAATGGTTATCCCCTGTATTTTTACATGCCATACAGCCTGCGTCCCAACGACAGATAAGCCGAAAGCAGCATGCTGCCGAAAAAGAGGCTGATCCCGATCCCCACGCAAAGATAGGGACCGAATGCAAAATGTCCTTTTCTGCCAATCTTTTTGGCTACCAGCATCACGATGGCGTAAATACCGCCTGTCAGAATCCCGATGAAAAACGCTACCAGGATCAGCTTCCATCCAAGAAGCAGTCCCGCGCCTGCCATCAGCTTGATATCCCCGCCGCCAAAGGCTCCCGGGATAATCAGCGTGATCACAAGAAGCGGCACGGAGATGCAAAAAAAACCGATCAGCCGTTCCGTCAGCGTGATCTCCGGAAACAGGAAGATGGCTCCGATCCCGGCTGCCAGCATACAAAGAGACAGCGCATTGGGGATCTCCATGCTTTCCTGATCCACCACCCCGATCAAAAACAAAAGACAGCATACAAAGATCAACAGCAAAAGTGCCGGGATCTTATTGATCCGAAAGGCCGCCGTAATATCCAAAACACCGTACAGCTTCGGGATCGTTGCGATCACCACATCCCTGCCGAAGCGGAAAAACAGCGCTTCAAACAAGCATCCGCCAAGAAGCTCTGACAAAAACTCCCCGATGGGAATCTTTGCGCCGCACCAGCTGCATTTTCCCCGTTGTAACAAAAACGAGAGGATCGGAAGAATCTCCCAGGGCTTTAATACCACGCCGCAGGATTCGCAGATATAATCCTTACCAAGCGGCTGGGCAGATCGCAGTGAATGCTCCGGACCTCCGGCATCCTCCTCGGTAACCGTATCCACATCCTTCTGCTCGCCTTCTTCCTTCTTCACAGCTACATCTGTTGATATCCCATTCTGATCTGACTGTTCTGCTTTTGCAGGCTCACCGGCCAAAGCCTTGTCGGATGTCGGATTCTCAGAAGGCATTTTCGCTGCCTCTTCCTCCGCTTCCTCCTGCTCCTGTCGGATCAGGATCTTCTGTGCAATCCTCCGACCCAATGCATACAGAAACGAAAATAGCCCGCTGCCGATCAGAAAGATACATACGATGGTTATGATCTGTAAAAATCGTTCCATAAACTCCTCTGCCTACTGCATCATCCGCCGAACTTCGTCACACGGATATGCAGATAAACCTCCCAGCTGCCGCCGTCCTCGGCAAACTCTTCATTCTTTTCATCACCGCCAAGGAGAGTTTCTTTTTCACCCTCATCCTTCGCATCACTGCTCTCCCCGTATTTATTGA